>NZ_JAGQBY010000156.1:0-7381 GCF_024345875.1 Synechococcus sp. EJ6-Ellesmere | reverse complement strand
AGCAGCGCCGTTCCCAGCGCCAGCAGCCAGAGGCTGGCGCTGGAGGCCTGCCCTGCCAGCTGAATGCCGTATTGCTGCTCGAAGCCCAGGGTGGCGAGCAGCAGGATCACGAACCAACTGGGGTGGATGCGCAGCGGGATGCCGCTGATCTTGAGGAGCTGCCAACCTTCACCCACGCGGTCCTGTCCTGCCGATGCCCAGGCAGATCCCGGGCGGTCTTGCTCCGATCCTAGAAAGGGTGGTCATGACCCTTCTGTGGTGCTCTCCACCCTGTTGAAGATCTGTGGTCTGCGTCAGCCGGCCCAGGCCCAGGCGGTTGCTGAGCTTGGGGTGGATGCCGTGGGGGTGATTGCTGTGCCCTCCTCCCCACGTTGGCTGGCCCCCGATCAGCGGCTGGAACTGTTTGAGGCGATGACCGCCGGCCGCCCTGGCTGCCGGGGAGTGCTGGTGCTGGCGGATCCCGGCGACGAGCTGGACTCGCAACTGGATCCAGCCCATGGCCACCAGGTGCTGCAGCTGCATGGGAGGGAGTCCCCCGCCCGCTGCAGGGAGCTGGCCGAAAGGACAGGCTGCACGATCTGGAAAGCCCTGAGGATTGGCCGCCCCGAAGATCTCGAGCGAGTCAACGATTATGGCGGCGTGGTGGAGGCCGTATTGCTGGATGCGTGGGTTCCAGATCAGCTGGGAGGCAGCGGTCAGCGCATCCCCCCCGCTTGGTTGGAGGGGTTCAAGCCTGGTCTGCCCTGGTGGCTTGCCGGTGGCGTGGGACCAGCCAACGCCGCTGAGCTGGTGGAGGCCTTTCACCCCGATGGACTCGATGTGTCCAGTGCGGTTGAGCGCGCACCAGGCGAGAAAAACCTCGATCTGGTGCGCGCTCTGGTGGACGTGGTGAAGGGATCAGCCGCAGCAGCGAACTGAATTCACTGAGATCAGGTGCTGAGCAGAGCCTGCTGCTGCTTCACCAGTTCGAAGAATTCATGCTTGAGGCTGGGGTCGTGGCGGAAATCGCCCCGCACCACTGAATTCACCATGCTGGTCTGAGGTTCTTTGACCCCACGCCACTTCATGCAGTAGTGCTGCGCTTTGACCAGGATCGCCAGGCCCTGCGGCTTGCACAGACGCTCGATCTCATCAGCGAGGATCATCACAGCTTCCTCCTGGATGTGCGGGCGTGAGAAGACCCAATCCGCCACTCTTGCGAACTTGGAGAGCCCAATCACCCGATCACCGGGCTTGATCCCGATCCAGCAGTTGCCCAGGATTGGCACCAGGTGGTGGGAACAGGCCGAACGGATACTGATCGGTCCCACCGTGTAGATCTCATCGAGCTGCTTGACGTTGGGGAAGCTGGCGATCTTCGGTTGTTTATGGTAACGACCCTTAAATACCTCGTGAAGATACATCCGAGCTACGCGCTCGGCGGTTTCCTCTGTGTTGTGATCGTTGTCGATGTCGATGACGAGGCTGCGAAGCATCTCTCGCACTTTCCCTGCCACCTCGATCTCCAGCTGGTCGAGTTCTCCCTCGAGCAGGTGATCAGCAACGTTGTCGTTGGCGAAGTAGGGGACACCAGCCTGCATCAGGCGCTCGCGAATGCGCGCACTGACAGGACCTGGGGCCGCGTCGGGTGTGATCGACCTGGAGCGAGGGGTGGAGGGGATGGTGGATGTCATGAAAGACTCAGAAAGCGCCAGAGGCGGGCATGAGGGTCAGGTCCTCCACCACCTGGGACGGAGGCTGCTGGGCAAGGAACAGCAAGGCTTCCGCGGCTTGATCAACATCAAGCATGGCACGGCGATCGAAGGAGCTGTGGACGGTTTCCGTCACCCAAAGGGGGGTGTCGACCGCGCCGAGGGTGAGGGTGGAGACGCGAATGCCATGGCTGCGTTCCTCGGCTGCAAGACAGCGGCTGAAAGACTCCAGCGCCGCTTTGGTGGTGCAGTAAGCACCCCATTCCGGGAATGCATTCCTGGCGGCATGGCTGCTCACATTGATGATCAGGCTTGATGCCTGTTGGCGTAATCCAGGCAGGACCGCCTGACAGACCTGGAAAACACTGGTGAGGTTGAGTTGAAGCAACCATTGCCATGAGCTCAGTTCCATGGTAGCGAGCTCACCGGTGTAAGCGGCCCCGGCATTGTTGATCACCACCGTGGGCTGAAGTCCGCGGCTCAGCAGATCGCTCAGGTGGCCTGGAAGGCTCTGGGGATCTGTGAGATCCGCGACCACCCATTCAACTCGCCTTCCGGTGGTCCGCAGGGGAGCAGCGACAGTCTCGAGATCACTGCCGGAGCGCGCCAAGAGAAGAAGATCCCAGCCAGCAGCCGCGAAACGGCTGGCAGCGGCTGCTCCAATGCCCCTGGAGGCACCGGTGATCAATACAGAAGCCAAGAGGATCGCGTCTCGATGCGAATGTTAAGGGTTTGCAACAGATTCTGTGGCCTCTGGATCCAGGATCCGCCCCATCCGCCGGAACTTGGCATAACGCTGCTCCAGCAGGTCGGCCTCGCTGAGCTGGCCCAGGTCCTGAAGCTGCTGCACCAGGGCGGAGCGCAGGGTCTCGGCCGCCTGGAGTGGAGCCCAATGGTTCCCACCGGAGGGTTCACTCAGCACCGTGTCGATCACCCCCAGCTGCAGCAGATCATTGGCAGTGATGCGCAAGGCGGCGGCGGCAGCCGGGGCCTTGGCCGCATCCCGCCAGAGGATTGAGGCGCAGGCCTCTGGACTGGCCACGGTGTAGACGCTGTGCTCGAACATCAGCAGGCGGTCGGCGACACCGATTCCAAGGGCACCGCCGGAGCCCCCTTCACCGATCACCGTGGCGATCACCGGTACCCGGAGGCGGAACATCTCACGCAGGTTCACGGCGATCGCTTCACCTTGCCCCTGCTCTTCGGCGAGCACGCCGGCATAGGCGCCAGGCGTGTCGATGAAGCTGAGGATCGGCAGACGGAAGCGATCGGCATGCTCCATCAGACGCAGAGCCTTGCGGTAACCACCCGGGGAGGCCATTCCAAAATTCCGGGCCACGTTCTCTTTGGTGTCGCGGCCTTTCTGGTGGCCGATCAGGACGACCCCCTGGTCACCGATACGGCCGACACCGCCCACCAGGGCCTGGTCATCGGAGCCGCGGCGATCTCCGTGCAGCTCGAACCATTCATCGGTGATCACCTGGATGTAATCCAGGGTGCTCGGCCTTTGGGGGTGGCGGGCCACCTGGATCTTCTGAGCGGGGCTCAGAGACTGAAAAATCTCTTCTCTCCGGCGGGCCGCCAGGGTTTCCAGTTGCAGCAGCTGCTGACTGACATCGACCTCCGAATCTCTGGCCAGCTGGCGGATCTGATCGATCTGATCCTCCAGTTCCACCAGGGGTTTTTCGAAATCGAGCAATGGGCGGCGGGCCATGGTGTGGGAGCGGGATGGCTCTGGGTGGGATCAGTGCTGGAGTCGTGGAGATTGTCGCGGGATGCTGGGATGATCGATCAGATGGCCGCCAGCTGAGGCCGCGGAACCTGGTTGAGGCCGATTGAGCGGAAGCCGTGACGCAGGGAGGCAGCCCCGATCAGCTCCATGTTGGCCAGGGTGATGTTGTTGCGGCCCCAGCTGAAGTTGGTGTGCAGGCCCTCGAACTCCAGCAGCATGGCTTCAGCGAAACAGGCGAAGAGCTGGCGCCTGGGATTCTCCATCTCAGCCACCTGCATCATCTGCCAGCCGATGTCCTGCCAGAACTCGACGATGCCCCCCTTGATCACGTGGACGCCGGCACCAGTCACCTTGCTGTCGAGATTCTTGGGGTAGCCGCCATCGATCATCAGGCAGGGTGACTTGAGGCTGGCCGGATCGATGCTGAGGCCCTGGGGCAGGCTGGCCACCCAGACCACCACGTCGGCTTCAGGCAGCGCCTCCTCAAGGCTGAGAATGCGGCCGCTACCCAGTTCGGCCTGCAGATCGAGCAGGGGCTGGGGCTGGCGGGCCACCAGCAGCAGCTCACCAACCCCGGTGTTCTGGCTGAGCCAGCGGCAGACGGCACTGCCAATGTCGCCGGTGGCCCCAACCACGGCCACCTTGGCCCGGCTCAGGTCGATGCCGAGGGCCGGTGCACTGGTTTTGGCCTGCGGGGCGATCACCCAGGCGGTGTGGGTGTTGCCGGTGGTGAACCGCTCCCACTCCAGAGCGGTGCTGCGGATCTGCTGATTCTTGAGCAGATTGAAATTCTCGAAGATGATCGAAGTGAACCCTCCCAGGGCGGTGATGTCGATCCCGCTCTTCTGGGCCAGCTCCATGGCGTTGAGCACTTTACGCCGGGCTGTCTTGAATCGGCTGAGCATTTCGGGCACGAACACCGAATCGATGTAGGCACCCTCGATGGTTTTGCCCGTCGGGCTGGTGATGCTGACATTTTCCACCAGCTGAGGTGGAGCCACGCACCAGAGGTCGAGGTCACCGTCGGCGTATTCGGGAAAGCCCAGCTCAAGGGCCTTGCTCCGAGCCTGCTCGAGGCTGGTTGAGTGACCAATCAGACCGAACATGCAGCTGTGGCGGGGCGGAATGGAGACGGCTGTGGCCGACGACACATCCTGCCATGCCTGCAGGGCTCAGCCCAGCAGCGCAGCGGTGGCCATCTTGGCGATCTCTCGTGTAGTGAAGCCGATGTCAGTAAGGGCCTCCTGGTACGAGGTCATGAAGTCAGCCATCAGGTCTTCCTGGTCCATGTGCAACACGGCGGCATCTCCAGCCACCTGCTCCAGCATCTTGCGCACCAGCGGCAGGTTGACTCGATTGGCTTGCTCCAGTTCCCCACGGGAGGACTCCAGGTTGGCCTTCAACCATTCCTGGCCGTAATTGAGATGGGTGTATTCATCCTTGACCACACCCTCAGTGATTTTGCGGGCAAAGGGATCAGCAACAGGAATGTAGATGTGGTAAGCCGAGATGGCGAAGGCTTCGATCAGGATGGCTTGAATCAGTAGACAGGTCACCACTTTCCCTTCGGCCAGGGCCGCCTGAAAGTTGCCATGCAAGGGTGAGAAGAACTCCTTGGCAAAGTCCATGTCGGCAATCACCGACAGATTCTTTGCGCAGGCTGTGAATCCCTTCTTGTGCTTGAGCTCCATGCGGGCCAGTCTCTCCAGTTCTTCTGCCTGATCGGGAATCAGGTGGCCGAGGGAGATGTAGTTGTCGTGAGCTTCCTGCTCGCCCTCGATGACGATCGCGTTGATCCGGCTGTAAGCGTCTTTGTAGATGCTGCTGCTGAAATCAGGCAATCCGAGATCCTGCTCAACGCTGCCGCCAACAGCCATGGTGGCGGAGGCAGAGGCGGTTTCGCTTGCGGCGATGGTGGTCTCAAGACTGGGCATGGCGTTGCCGGCGAAGTGATCAGTGCTGGCGACTGTAACCAGGCCTGCCGGAATTGGTTCAGGGGCGCGGCGGCCAGGGACTGGAGAGCAGATCCCCC
This sequence comes from Synechococcus sp. EJ6-Ellesmere, assembly GCF_024345875.1. Taxonomy (NCBI): domain Bacteria; kingdom Bacillati; phylum Cyanobacteriota; class Cyanophyceae; order Synechococcales; family Synechococcaceae; genus Synechococcus; species Synechococcus sp. EJ6-Ellesmere. Next base: position 1,926 of record NZ_JAGQBY010000156.1, on the reverse strand, counting down.
AGAAGCGTGACCCAACCGTCCACCAGGGCTGTGCAGAGAGCTTTCCCCAGAGCTGCGTCGGCGCCACGGGCATCACCGACCACCCCGCTGGCGGAGAGATCGGCGGTCAGCCAGGCGGTGGGGACGGCCCCCTCCAGGCTCCAGCCCGCTGGGGGCGCCGGATCAGGTTGACCCTCCCGGGGCCGCTGCGGCCCCACCAGTTCCGGAGCCAGATGCAGCATCAGGCTCGTTTCGGCCAGGGCCGCATGCAGTCCCTCGCTGCGTTCCGGCTCGGGCAACAGCGCCGCCACCCCTGGAGGACCGCTCCAGAGGAAGCAGGGCATCACCGCCAGGCGGGGATGGGCAGCCCGCAACTGCCGTGCCGCCACCTGCAGCAGGGCGATCTGGCCGCCGTGGGCGTTGAAGAGCACCAGGCGCTGGAACCCGGCCCGGGCCAGGTCGGCCCCCACGGCCATCACCACCTGGAGCAGAACCTCCGCCGGCAGGCTGAGGGTGCCGGGGAAAGCGCCGTGCTCGGGAGAAAAGCCCAGCTGGAACAAGGGCAGCCGCCAGATCGGCAGCTCCGCGGGCAACCGCTCCAGCACAGCCTGCAGCACCCGTTCGGCAAAAATTGCATCGGTGCCCAGGGGCAGGTGCGGACCGTGCTGCTCCACGGCCCCGAACGGCCAGATGACCGTGCTGCCCGGCCGGGACGCGGCCTCCTGGGCCGCGATCCAGCTGAGCCCTTCGAGGGCGTGCTTGGCAGGTGCTCCCATCCGCTCCACGGGTTGATCCTTACAGTGTTGTGCTGTCAGATCACCCTGGGCCATGGCTGGATCGCAGCGTCCCGTTCCTCCTGCAGGCCCCCGCTCCAAGCCGGCGGCTCCGACCCGGGCGGAGCCGCCGTTGCGCAAGCCCCCCCAACTGATGTATCTGAGCCGAAAGGAGGAGGAGGACCAGGATCAGCCGGCCCCCACCACTGATCAGGCCGGAGTCAGTGCGCCCGAGGGTGCCACTTCACCTGCAGCACCACGGCCAGCCTCTCCTCCCCAGGCCAGAGGATCTGGCACCAGTGATGACGAGCGCTTCGAGACGGCCAGCCTTGAAGGCATGACCATGGCCGACCTGATGGGGGCCGCCGATGGCGCCTCCCGCCAGGGCCGCTCCAGCCGCTCCGCCGGCGGCGCCCCATCAGGGACCACCCCCTCCCGGCCAGTCCGCACCGTCGACGACTTCGACTTCGATGAGGACGCCTTCCTCGCCGCGCTCGATGAAAACGAGCCTGTGGGCGCCACCGGCGATGTGGTCACCGGCACGGTGATCAGCGCAGAGAGCGATGGGGTTTACATCGACATCGGCGGCAAGGCGCCGGGTTTCATGCCCAAGGCCGAAGCTGGCCTCGGTGTGATCGGCAACCTCAAGGAACGCTTCCCCAAGGGCCAGCCCGTGGAGGTGCTGGTCACCCGCGAGCAGAACGCCGATGGCATGGTCACGATCAGTGCCCGGGCCTTGGCCCTGCGCCAGAGCTGGGAGAAGGTGAAGCAGCTCGAGGCCGCCGGCAAGGTGGTGCAGGTGAAGGTGAGCGGTTTCAACCGCGGCGGGGACACCTGCGACCTGGAGGGCCTGAGGGAATACATTCCCCGCACCCAGCACCAGAACGGCGAGAACCACGAGCAGCTGGTGGGCACCTCCTTTGCTGTGGCTTTCCTGGAGGTCAATGCCGACACCCGCAAGCTGGTGCTCTCTGAGAAGCGGGCCGCCAGTGCTTCCCTGCTGGCGGAGCTGGAGGTCGGCCAGCTGGTCGATGGTCAGGTGGTGTCGGTCAAGCCCTATGGCTTCTTTGTGGATCTCGGCGGGGTGAGCGGTCTGCTGCACCAGTCGTGGATCACGGGCGTTCACCTGCGCGACCTCCGTGAAGCCTTCAGCCAGGGGGAGCGGCTCAAGGCC
>NZ_JAGQBY010000155.1:0-7412 GCF_024345875.1 Synechococcus sp. EJ6-Ellesmere | reverse complement strand
CCCATCCCGTCGTGGGGCTGGCGGTGCTGGCGGTGATCCTGCTCACCTACTACGGGAACCTGCGCCTGCCCATCCCAGGAGGCCTGCTGGCGGTGCTGCTCGGCATCGCCCTGGCGGCGGCCACTGGCTTGCTGCGCCTGGATCCCATCAGCTGGAAGGTCAATGCCGCCCAGGTGGGCTGGCATCTGCCCAGGCTCCAGCTGGGGGCTCTCTGGCAGGCCCGTGACCAGCTGCTGCCCTGGATCGGCGTGATCGTGCCGATGGGACTGTTCAACATTCTCGGCTCACTGCAGAACCTGGAGAGCGCCGAGGCCGCCGGCGACCGCTATCCCGTGAAGGGATCGCTGCTGATCAACGGCGTGGGCACGATCGCGGCGGCGCTGCTGGGCTCCTGCTTCCCCACCACCATCTACATCGGCCATCCCGGCTGGAAGGGGATGGGCGCCAGGATCGGCTACTCCTGGCTGAACGGGCTGCTGATGGGCCTGGGCTGCCTGTTCGGCCTGTTCGGGTTGGTGGGCCAGCTGGTGCCGATCGAGGCCGGCATGGCGATCGTTCTTTACATCGGCATCGTGATCGCCGCCCAGTGCTTCCAGGCCACCCCTGCGGCCCATGCCCCGGCCGTGGTTCTGGGGATGATGCCGGGGCTGGCGGGCTGGGGTGCCCTGCTGCTCAAAGCCGGGCTGCGGGCCGGCGGCGCCGGCGCGGCGGGGCCACCCTTCGGGCCTGCGCTGCTGCTTCCGTTGCAGCAGGCCGACGTCTGGGCGGCGGGAGCCTTCGCCCTCGAGCAGGGGCAGATCGTGGCGGCGATGCTGCTCTCAGCTCTGCTGGTGTATGTGATCGAGCAGCGCTTCCTGGCGGCATCGGCCTGCGCGGCCCTGGCGGGCGCCGGTTCCTGGTTCGGGCTGATCCACGCCTGGCGCTTCACTCCCGCCGACACCGTCTTGAACCTGGGCTGGGGCACCGGTGCCGACTGGGCTCTCGGCTATCTGGTGATGGCGGCGGTGTTCGCTGCGGCGGCCTGGGCGCAACGGCGCTCCCTCCGTGGCGTCCGCTCAGTCGGTGACGCTCCACCACGCTGATGCTCCAGATGGCCCGGGGCGGATCTACAGCGGAGATAGATCCCCTGGAGGGCCCCATGTTCCTGAAGTACCGTCCCGACGGCAGCTTGGTGGAGGTGCTCGACGTCAAGCAATTGATGGACCCCTTCGCCGCTTGTCTGAGCGGGCGTTTCCACGCTGGCGAGGAGATGCAGGAACCGCAGTCGTTCACCAAGACCGACTTGGTGTTCCCCTCGGATGAAGCGATGCCCCGCTGCTGGCTCGACCCGGCCTACCACCAGGGCTGAATGCCTCGCACGTTGTTGATCAGTGGCGCCAGCCGCGGCATCGGCCGGGCGATCGCCACACGCCTAGCGGCTGAGGGCCATCGCCTGAGCCTGGGGGTGCGCTCCCCCCAGGCTTTTGAGGACACCTCACTGGAGCCATCGGCGCAGGTGCTTCTGCACCCCTACAAGGCCACCGAGCCGGCCAGCGCCGAGGCCTGGGTGGCGGCTACGGCCGAGCGTTTTGGTGCGGTCGATGGTCTGATCCACTGCGCCGGAGTGTTCTCTCGCGCCGGGCTGCTGTTCAGCGCGGCGGAAGCGGCGGATCCGGAGCGGCTGTGGGCCGTGAACCTGATGGGCCCGTGGTGGCTGACCCGGGCGGCCTGGCCCTGGCTGGTGCGCAGCGGCCAGGGGCGGATCATCACGCTGGTCTCGATGAGTGGCAAGCGGGTGAAGGGGGGCCTGGCGGCCTACGCCACCAGCAAGTTCGCCCTGATGGCCCTCTGCGACTGCATGCGCCAGGAGGGCTGGGAGGCAGGCATCCGGGTCACGGCCATCTGTCCGAGCTGGGTGAACACCGAGATGGCGGCGGCGGTGCAGGCCATCCCGCGCCAGGAGATGACCCAGCCGGAGGATCTGGCAGCCCAGGTGAGCCTTCTGCTGGCGTTGCCGGTCAGTGCCGTGCCCTTTGAGCTGGCCATCAGCTGTCAGCGGGAGACTTGAAGGGCATTGAGGGGGCGGCGCTGCGCAAGGATGCGGGCCTCGAACGCAGCGGCGGAGATGGCTCGTCTGATCATCGTGCTCAAGCCCCGGGGGCCTGCGGCGGGCCATGAGCTGATCCCGAAGCTGATGCCCGCGCTGCAGCGCCTGAATGCCGAATTCGACCACCAGAGTCCGTCCCACCTCAGTGGCGTGCTGCGCGTTCCTCCCCAGGGGATGGTGGTGCAGCTCTTCGCTGATGTTCAGCCCCAGGCCGATGGCCCCGAGCTGGATGTGGTGCTGATGAGCTCCGAGACGATGATCAAGGGCGCGCCTCAGACCCTTCAGGCCCTCGCCGCGCTGATCGCCCTGCTGCCCGACCATGCCGGCGACCTGGAGCTGATTTTCCGCTCCGACCGCGATGGCCCCGTGCCCAGGCAGGGATCCCGGCCTTTGGCCACCCAGGGCTGAGCCGCCATGCCCAGGCCCGTGCTGGTGATCGCCAGCGGCAACCCCCACAAGATCCGCGAGATGGAGGCGATGCTGGCCTCACTTGATCTGGTGGTGATTCCCCAGCCCGAGGGACTGGAGGTGGAGGAAACCGGCAGCACCTTCGCCGAGAACGCACGGCTGAAGGCGGAAACCGTGGCCCGGATCACGGGCCGCTGGGCCTTGGCCGATGATTCCGGCCTGGCGGTGGATGCCCTCGCTGGTGCCCCAGGCGTGTACTCGGCCCGCTACGCCCAGGGCGATGAGCAGCGCATGGCCCGTCTGCTGAAGGAGTTGGGGGACACCCCTTACCGCAGTGCGGCCCTGATCAGTGCCCTGGCCCTGGCCGACCCCAGCGGCAGCACCGTGCTCGAGGCGGAGGGGATCTGCCGGGGGGAGATCCTGCTCCAGCCCGTGGCTGCCCCCGGCTACGGCTACAACCGTCTGCTGCATGTGCGCGAGGCGGGCTGCACCCTCGCTGAGATGCCCCCCCATCAGCTGGAGAAGCTCGGCAGTCGCGCCAAGGCCCTGCGCACTCTGGCGGTCGCTCTGCCCCGGATGCTGGGCCTGAACGTGAATGGCCGGCCCTGAATCCCCTGTTCCTGAAGAAGGAGTACGTGGGCTTCAGCGGTTGATGATTTCGATCGCCCTCATGGCGGCGGCCGCGGCCTCGTCGATGTCGCCCTCCCGGCCCGCCAGGGTGAGTCGGCCGTAGGCGCCCACGGCCTTCACATCCACCACGGTGATGTTCGAAGACTTCTCGGCCTCGTTGGCGGCGATCAGCACGTAGCCGGCAGGTTCGGTCTCGAGGATGAACATGCTCATGCCAGCCAGGATCATCGAGCCGCGCCTGTTCTGACGGTTGATCAGCACCGCATGGTCGGGGGTGATCGCCCGGATGATCTCGTCCCAGGTGACCTCACAGCGGCCACGCCGTTCCACCGTGGTGCCCATCGCTTCCAGCACGGCCTGACCGGAGAGCAGCACGCTGCTCTGATCCCGGTGGTAGAGGGCCAGGCTCCCGAAGGCCCGCTCCACCACCTTCTGGCCGAGGCGCACGGTGCTGGCCTTGAGGGCGATGTCGGTGAGGCGGTGCACGGCCATGCCCGGGGCCACCTCCAGCCAGAGGCAGGCGTCGCCGGGAATGGGCAGGAAGCCCTGGGACACCGTGCCCATGTAGGCGGCCAGCTGGGGCTGCAGCGAGTCGAGAAAGACGTAGGCGCGCAGCTCGATGGACTGGCGCGGCTGGACTGCGGGGCTGTGGCTGCCTGTGAGGCGAACCTGACGACTTCGGCCTGAATCGTTCGGCGGGCGGGAATCCATCCGTGACGAACGGGGCATCAAGGAGACCTGCGGGATGGGTGGTGCGACGGCCTGAACGAGCCGGCCGAATCCCCAGGGGACTGGGTTCTCGAGGAAGCAGCCGGATCCTACCCTTTGGCCCTTCTGGATTCTTTCTTCAGAGACGCTGGCCCCTTGCGTGCCCGGGCTCAGCCGATACCTTCACCTCAAGACCCTTGAGAATCAGCGCCGTGGCTTCGAAATCCAGCAGCACGGTGAACCCTGCCACCACCACCTTCTCCGAGTGGATCAGCGGGGCGATTGAGCAGGGTGTCAAACCCGAGCAGGCCCTGGCCGTCGTGGGGTTGGGTCTGATGCGCGGCATGGCCAGCACGGGCGCTGAGCTGCCCCTGCTCGATCTCGATGCCGAAGTCGAAGGATCCGTCACCGTGTCGACCCTGAAGGGCCGTCTCGAGGCGATCGCCCTGGCCGTCCAGACCGGCGCTCCCCTCACCACCCAGGAGGTGACCCTGCTGCTGGGTGCCCGCCCCGGCACCGCCGTGGTGCGCAGGGCCGGCATCACCGCCCAGCGCCTCAGCCGCAATGTCTGGCAGCTCAGCCGCGCCAGTGACGAGCGCTCCACCCCCTCGGTGGGCTTCAGCGATGGTTTCCGTCGCCGGCTCTGAAGTCCCCCTCTGGCCCCCGCGTGTTGCGTTTGGTCTCCCCCAGTGGCAAGGCCTGAGTCAGCAGGGCTAGCAATGGAACGACCGGCGACCCCTCCACCCCGTCGGCCCCAGAGCCGCCTGCGCCCCCCAGGCTGCATGGCTGGCTCCGGAAAAGCCCCCGCGTGTCCACCGGGGGCTTTTCTGTGGGCGCCAGACTGGCCTGATCGTCCGCGCCTCCGTCGCGATGTCGCCCTCGCCCCTGTTTCATCTGGCCTTTCCGGTCGTCGACCTGGAGGCCACCGAACACTGGTACGTGCAGGGGCTGGGCTGCCGTCGCGGCCGCCGCAGCGCCGAGGCCCTGGTGCTTGAGCTGGGCGGTCATCAGTTGGTGGCCCATCTGGAGCCCGGCCCGCCCCAGAACCAGAAGGGCATCTACCCCCGCCATTTCGGCCTGGTGTTCGCCAGCGCTGAGGAGCTCGACTCCCTCGAGCAGAGGGCCCACGCTCAGGGCCTGCGGCTGGGGGGCGAACCGCGCCTGCGTTTTGCCGGTACTCCCCTGGAGCATCGCAGTCTGTTTCTGATCGATCCCTCGGGCAACTGGCTGGAGTTCAAGCACTACAGCAACCCCGAGGCGATCACCGGGCTGGAGGATCACCACCTGGTGGGTGAACGCCGCGGAGAACGCCCCTCAGGCGATGGTGATCAGAAATCCACCAGCTCGTAGATCGACATCCTGGCAATGCCCACCTGCTGGGCCACTGGATTGGGGCCGGCTGGGAAGGCCACCACCGAAAATTGATAGACATCGGCGCTGGAGGGGTTGCTCCAGGGCCGCAGTGCCACTGTCACGGTCTGCCCCGGAGTGGGCGGCGTCGGGAAGCTGATGCGAAACAGCCTGCTGGCGTCGTTGAAGCTGGCCTGGACCGGCACTGGCGGGCCTTCCCGCCTGGGCTGGCCCAGGAAGGCACGGGTGCGGGAGTCGTCGAAGGAGAAGCGCCAGTCGGCTCCCGAGATCTGACGGATCTCCAACGCCCCCAGCCCCGCACCGGCCTCCTCGGGCATCTCGATCGTGACGTAATACTCGCCGCCGCGAAGAAAGACTGTTGAGTAGTACGTGCGCCAGCGCAGTTTCCAGGGGGCCCGCAGGAAGGACGTCTGCCCTCCCGGCTCGGTGTCGCCTGCAGCTGCGGGCACAAGCGGGAGTGGTGCCCATACGGCCAGGGCAACAGCCGCCGAGGCGGCCAGCAGCCGGAAACCGCGCCGTGGGCCCCTCATCGGCCGATCGGCTCCAGGTCTGGCTTCCGCTGTTGAAAGGGCCTGGGGTCCTGATCGCGGCGGTGCTGCCTGGGTAGAGGCGACAACGCCTCCTTCGAGCCCTCTGCCGCTGCGATGGCGGCTCCGAGGGCCTGGCGCAGCCGCCGGGCGGCGTGCAGGGGCATGTCGCGGGGCACGCTGATGCGATCGCGCAGATAGCGCAGGCCCGGGGCGGACCCTGCCGGCGGCAGGGGCTGGGGTGCGCCCACCAGGGCGGTCAGGGCGCAGCGCAAGGCCCGATCGAAGCGTTCCGGTGCATCGGGGTTGACTGCCGCGATCGCCTGACGGTGCTTCAACACCCTTGCCAGGGCCACCAGGGCCGAGCCCTCCGGCTCCGGCTGGGAGGTTTCCGGATCAGGGCTGGCCACGGGCCAGGGGCCTTCATCCACGCGCCGCTGGGCGGCCTGCTGCTCCGGCGTGATCCAGGCGTGGCAGCCACCCATCTGGGGCGGGAGGTCGTGGGCGTGGGTGTGGAAGTCGCTCTGGGTGGCCAGGTAGCTGGGGCGGGTTTCCATCGCTGCGAACCAGGCCGCGATGGCGGGGTGACGGGAGCGCAGGTCATAGCCCTTGTAATAGAAGAGACTGGCGCTCATCCGCTCGATGTAGGGAGTGATCACCACATCGGCGCTGCTGAACGTCTCCAGCAGATAGGGGCCCGGGGTTGATCGCAGGGCCTCATCCACCGTGGCGGCCACCCGATCGAACTGGACAGCGGCCCGCTCCTCCTGGGCTGGGCTCAATCCGGGGCTGCACAGCCACTGACACCAGGCGCGGAACAGCACACGCTCCAGTTGGCGCAAGGGCAGCACGGCGGGGTCCGTCATTCCCCGTGCCAGGGGACCGAAGGCCCGCTCCAGGGCCAGCAGGATGTCGTCGCTCTCGGTGATCACGCGGTCATCGAGCTGGAGGGCCGGCAGCATGCCGGAGGGCACCAGTTGGCGGAACCAGCGTTCCTTCTCGCCGTAGCAAAACATCGTGACCTTGCGGATCCGGTAGGGGATCCTCTTCTCCTCCAGCCACAGCCACACCTTCTGGCAGTAGGGGCACCAGGCGTGGTGGTCGCGGAAGAGGGTGACCCTCACCTCCGCTTCGCTGGCCCCGAAGAGGCGCAGCAGGGCCTGGGCGCTGCCAGGGCCGTTGACGCGATCGGGTTCGGCCGGGGCCAGCGCCGTCAGTTGCTCCCAGCCCAGCGGGTCAGTCGCTTCAGTCACACCAGCCCACGCGGATCAACCCAATGAACAGAGGCTAGGAGCGGACGACCGGCGTCTCGCGCTGCGGTGGCCCTGATTCCTAGCGTTTGACCTGAACGCTTCCTCTTCCATGTTCGACGCCTTCACCAAGGTTGTGGCCCAGGCTGATGCCCGCGGCGAATTCCTCAGCCCTGCCCAGCTCGATGCCCTTGGCGCGATCATCTCCGGTGGCAACAAGCGGATGGATGCCGTCAACCGCATCACCTCCAACGCCTCGAAGATCGTCACCAACGCTGCTCGCGATCTGTTCGATCAGCAGCCGTCCCTGATCGCCCCCGGTGGCAACGCCTACACCCACCGCCGCATGGCTGCCTGCCTGCGCGACATGGAGATCATCCTCCGCTACGTCACCTACGCCGTCTTCACCGGCGATGCTTCCGTCCTGGAAGA
>NZ_JAGQBY010000154.1:0-7434 GCF_024345875.1 Synechococcus sp. EJ6-Ellesmere | reverse complement strand
CAGCAGCCGCTCGGCCGGCACCCCATCACCGGCCACGGCCTGGACCAGGTCGGCATCGAAGCCTTCCTCATCGAGCAGGGAGACCATCCGCAGGCGCAGAGCTTCCACCAGCTCGCCGGCGAGTGAAGGGGCATCGAGCTGCAGGTCTGGCAACAGCTGGGCCCAGTGGGCGCTGGCCTGCTTCAGCAAGTTGATCAGATTCAGAGACCAGCCCCGTTCCCAGAGGATCTGCAGCACGCCGTTGCCCGCCCGGCGCAGGGCATAGGGATCGGAGGAGCCACTCGGCCGCTCTCCTTTGGCGTAGATGCTCAGCAGCAGCTCCAGCCTCTCGGCCAGGGCCACCACGGCGCCGGCGTCGGAGCTCGGCATCAGATCCCCGGCTCCCCGCGGCAGATAGTGCTCCAGCACCGCCAGGGCCACGGCCCTGGATTCCCCCTCCGCCAGGGCGTACTTGGCCCCCATCACTCCTTGCAGTTCTGGGAATTCACCCACCATCTGACTGACCAGATCGTGCTTGCACAGGTGCGCGGCCCGCAGGGCAGCCTCCTGGTGGTCCCGTGTCAGGGAGAGGTGCTGCAGCAGCAGTTCGCTCAGCCAGAGCAGGCGATCACTGCGATCGAGCAGGCTGCCTAGCCCTTCGGCGAAGGTGACGCTGGCGAGGCGCTCCCGCCGCTGCTCGCAGCTGATCGCACGGTCGGCCTGGAGAAAGAACTCCGCATCAGCCAGGCGGGCCTTGAGCACCCGCTCATTGCCCCGCCGCACCGTGGCGGCCGCCGCCGGCAGACCGTTGCCGATGCAGAGGAATCGGGGCAGCAGGCTGGCCTGGGCCGAGAGGGCGAGGGGATCTTCCGCCGCGTCCAGGCGGCGCAGGGGCACATAGCGCTGGTGGCTGCGCATCACCGTGCTCAGGACCTCCGGCGGCAGGTCGAGGAAACGCGGCTCCACCGATCCCTCGATCAGGCTGGGGCTCTCCACCAGATCCACCAGTTCCTCGAAGAGCTCCTCGGGGAGATCGGGCCGTGCCTCGGCGGCGCTGGCGGCCGCGAGCACCTGCTGGCGGATCCAGTCGGCCCGCTGCTGCCGTTCCACCAGCACACCGGCTTCAGCCAGCAGTTCGCTGTGGAGGCCCGCGTCAGGAATGGTGAGGGTTTGCTCCGACAAGCGGTGGCCCCGGCTGATCCGGCCGCTGCTGATCAGTGGATCACTTCCCTCCAGCACCACGGGGATCACCTGCTGATCGAGTAAGGCCACCAGCCAGCGGACCGGGCGGCTGAAGCGCAGCTCTCCCTCGCCCCAGCGCATGAAGCGCCTCCCCTGCAGGCCTGCGATCCAGGCCGGGATGCATTCCGCCAGCACCTCTTTGCTTGGTCGGCCTGGCTGCAGGAGGCGAGCAAAGACGAACGGACCCTTGGGAGTGTCCCGCAGCTCCAGGCTGGCTGGATCGACGCCGCAGCGGTTGGCGAAACCGATGGCGGCCGGGCCCGGTTGGCCATCCACAAAGGCCTGGCCCCCCGGGGGGCCCTTGCGTTCCTCGGCCAGATCGTCCTGGCTCAGGGGCAGATCGGCGACGCGCACCACCAGGCGCCGCGGCGTGCTGGTGGCCTCCACCAGGCCATGGGGCAGCCGCTGGGCGGCCAGGTCATGTCGCACCTGCTGCTCCAGCTGAGGCAGGGCCAGGCGCGCGAAATCGGCCGGCAGTTCTTCGGTTCCGATTTCCAGCAGGAACGTGGCCACTCGTACAGCTCAGCAGCCTGTGACTGTATTGAAAGCCCGTCAGCCTCACCCTGCTTCGCTACCTTCGAGGGACGCTGATGCCTTTGTTGTGACTCTCACCCCCGAACGTCATCTCAAGTCGTCGGGGCCCGGCCACACCAAGGTTGAAACCGAGGCTGTGGATGCAGCCTCTCGATCCTCTCCGGCCACCAACGGCAATGCCGCTGACGAGTCCGCCGCCGCCATCAAGCCTCCAAGCAAGTTCGAGCGCCTGAAGGCCGCCAGCGACTACCTCAAAGAGCCCCTGGCCACCGAACTGGAGAACGACAAACCCTTCTTCACCGATGGGGCCGTTCAGATCCTCAAGTTCCATGGCAGCTACCAGCAGGACAACCGCGACAATCGCCAGAAGGGCCAGGAGAAGGACTGGCAGATGATGCTGCGCCTGCGCAGCCCGGCTGGCCGCATTCCGGTGCCCCTGTATCTGGCGATGGATGATCTCGCTGATCGCCTCGGCAACGGCACCCTGCGGCTCACCACCCGCCAGGCCTTCCAGATGCATGGGATCGCCAAGGCCGACATCCGTGAGGTGATCGGCACGATCGTGCGCTCGATGGGCTCCACCCTCGCTGCTTGCGGTGACATCAACCGCAACGTGATGGCTCCGGCCGCACCCTTTGAAAAGGGGGGGTATCCCGCCGCCAGGCGTCTGGCCGATGAGATTGCCGACCTGATCTCCCCGCTGGCGGCCGAGGGGTCGTATCTGGATCTCTGGGTGGATGGCGATCACAGCTACCGCTTCAAGCCCGCAGCGGCCGTGAAGCGCGCCCGTCAGCGGCAGTTGCAGGGGGCTGGATTCAGCGGCGACCCCAACGAACCGCTCTACGGAGGCACTTACCTCCCCCGCAAGTTCAAGGTGGCCGTCACCGTGCCGGGCGATAACTCGGTGGATCTGCTCACCCAGGACATCGGCCTGGTGGCCTTCACCAACCCCTCCGGACGTCTGCGCGGCTGCAACGTCTACGTGGGTGGCGGCATGGGCCGCACCCACAACAAGGAGGAAACCTTCGCCCGCACCGCCGATCCCCTCGGCTACGTGGCGGCTGAGCATGTGCTCGATCTGGTTCAGGCCATCGTGGCCCTCCAGCGCGACCACGGCGACCGGGAGGAGCGGCGCCATGCGCGAATGAGGTATCTGATCCACGACCGCGGGGTCGACTGGTTCCGCCAGGAGCTCGGCCGTTACCAGGACGCGCCGATCAAGCCCCTGCGGACGGAACCGAAGCCCCGCCTGGACGACTACCTGGGTTGGCACCGCCAGAACCGAGGGCTCTGGTTCGTGGGGTTGCCCCTGCTCTGCGGCCGGCTGGAGGGTGAGCGCAAGCGCGGGCTGCGGCGCCTGGTCGAGACTTACCAGCTGGAGGTGCGGCTCACCCCCAACCAGGATCTGCTGCTCTGCTCGATCGGCACCTCCCAGCGCAGCAGCGTGAAGGAGGCCCTGGCCGCCCTGGGCTTCGAGGCGCCGGAAGCGCCGTCTTTGCTGTCGCGCCATGCCATCGCCTGCCCGGCGTTGCCCACCTGCGGCCTGGCGATCACCGAATCGGAGCGGATCCTGCCGGCGGTGCTCGAGCGCCTGGAGGCTCTGCTGCAGCGGCTCGGTATCGAACGGCCGCTGCTGCTGCGCATGACGGGCTGCCCGAATGGCTGCGCCAGGCCTTACATGGCCGAAGTGGGCCTGGTGGGCAGCGGCGTGGAGCAGTACCAGCTCTGGCTGGGCGGCACCCCCAACCTCACCCAGCTGGCGGCTCCCTACCTGGAGCGCATGCCCCTCGCCGACCTGGAGGCCACCCTGGAGCCGCTGCTGGTGCTCTGGAAGAGCACGGGCGGTCGTCAGAGTTTCGGCCAGTTCATCTCCGGCCTCGGCGCCGAGAGGATTCAGGGGCTGCTCCCTGCCGAGAGCTGATGATGGCTCCCCTGCAGAGCGGTTCTGCTCCCCTGCTGCTGGGTGCAGCCAGCCTGGTCCTGGTGGCGATCAGCCCCTGGTGCCCACCGCTTGAGGCCCGCACGATGCCACCACCGCCGAAAACGCCCGTCACGATCTATCAACCTGACGGTGACACCTGCCGGGCCGACCACCTGCTCAAGGCGTACCAGAGCCAGCTGCTGCAATTTGCCGATCAGCCCCCTCAGGTGCTGCAGCGGCTGCGTCAGATGCAGCTGGAGCTGGGAGAGGCCAGCTTGAAGCGCTGCGCCAACGAGAACCGGATCAGCCGGGAGGAAGCTGACCGCATCTGGCGGGAGCTGCAGCGTCAGCCCCTGCCGGGATCCCAGCCTCCATAGATCGCGGACGGCTCTCCCTGACGCCAGGCCCAGAGCTGATCGCCGTGGCTGAAGTGCCACCACTCATTGGGGTGCTGGGCGAATCCGGCGGCCGCCATCACCTCACGCAGCAGACTGCGGCGCCCGTGCCACTCGAGCTCGAGCACCCCTGCCCCCCCGCCGCCATCCAGGCGACCGGATCGCCTCGAAGGGTCGTAGTGATCAGGCTCCGAGACAGCTCCGATCGCATCGATCTCCCCGCCCAGATCGAGCGGTTCGCCGCCTGAGGTGGCCAGGGTGAGATCCACAGCACCGCCGGTGCTGTGGGGGGGTGGTGTCGCTGGATCCAGGCTTGGGGGGGCCCAGAAACGGCCTACTTCCGCGGTCACGGCCTCCAGCTCGGGCCCGCTCTGGCGAGGGTCCAACCCCAGCCGGCGGCATTCGCTCTCGATCGTGTGCTCCACCATGAACTGCTGCACCCGCACGGGCCTCCAGCCGTCGAAGATCGCCAGGCACCAGTCGCTGCGTTGACGCTGCAGCTCGCCCTGGGCTACCAGCAGGCGTTCCACCACGCCGCTGCGCAGCTGGAAGGGGCTGCAGCCGTCGCCGTAGGGCGCTCCCAGCGACACGTAGGGGTGGGGCTCAAGTCGCAGAATCTCCCTGGGCAGGGGAATCAGCGGTTCGGCCGTGTCCTGGATCGGAATCGGGCTCCAGGGCCTGAGCAGGCTGGGGCTCACGCGCGGGGATGGCGGGGACAGTCAATTCAAGCTGCCGGCCTCGACCTGCCGTTGCCGCTGCTCGAGCAGCGCCTGGCGCAGGCCCGGATGACCCTCCAGGTCGGGGTCGAGCTCCAGCAGCCGCCTCGCCAGCGAGCGGGCCTGCTCCAGCACGTCCCCATCGTCGCTGAGGCTGGCCAGGGCCAGGTCTGGCAAGCCCGACTGGCGTGTTCCCAGCACCTGGCCTGGCCCCCGCAGTTGCAGATCCATCTCGGCGATCTCGAAGCCGTCGCTGGAGCGCACCAGCAGCTCCAGCCGCTGCTGGGCCTGCCCGGCTTTGCCATCGTTGATCAACAGGCAATGGGAGGCGGCCGCCCCGCGCCCCACCCGGCCCCGCAGCTGATGCAGCTGCGCCAGCCCGAAGCGCTCGGCGTGCTCGATCACCATCACGCTGGCCTCGGGCACGTCGACCCCCACCTCCACCACGGTGGTGGAGACCAGCACATCACAGTGGCCGCTGGCGAAGGCGTTGATCGCCTCCTGCTTGCGGGGACTCGGCATCCGCCCGTGCAGCAGGCCCACGCGCAGGTCTGGAAAGATCTCCTCCTGCAACTGCTGGTGCACGGTCACCGCCGAGCGCAGGTCCAGGTTCTCCGACTCCTCCACCAGGGGCAGCACCACATAGGCCCGCTGGCCCAAGGCCACCTCTGCGCGGATCAGCTCGTAGGCCTCCTGGCGCTGGCCGCCCCTCAGCAGGCGGGTGCGGATGGGGGTGCGCCCCGGCGGCAGGCCGTCGATCTGACTCACCTCCAGGTCGCCGTGCACCGAGAGGGCCAGGGTGCGCGGGATCGGTGTGGCGGTCATGGTGAGCAGGTGGGGCTGCAGGCCCTTGCCCATCAGCCGGTCGCGCTGGCGCACGCCGAAGCGGTGCTGCTCATCCACCACCACCAGCCCCAGGCGGGCAAAGGCCACCGGATCCTCCAGCAGGGCATGGGTTCCCACCAGCAGCTGCAGCTGGCCGTTGGCCAGGTCCTGGAGCAGCTGGCGCCGCCGCCCCGCCGGGGTGGATCCCGTCAGCAGGGCCGTGCTCACGTGCAGCTGGCTCAGCCACTCCCCCAGCTTGCGGGCATGCTGCTCGGCCAGCACCTCCGTGGGGGCCATCAGGGCCCCCTGGCAACCGGCTTCGATGGCCACCAGCAGGGCCGCGATCGCCACCACGGTCTTGCCGCTGCCCACATCCCCCTGCAGAAGGCGGGCCATCGGCTGCTCCTGCTCCAGATCGGCCTGAATGTCCGCCAGCACCCGCCGCTGGGCCTCGGTGAGCTGGAAGGGCAGCAACTCCAGAAAGGAGGTCATCAGACTGTTCTGCCCACTGGGCAGCCGCAGGGGCCGGGCCGGCCGCCGGGCGAGCTGCGCGCGCCGTTGCAGCAGGCTGAGCTGCAGCAGCAGGAATTCATCGAAGACCAGCCGATGGCGGCTGGCCCTGAGGTCGTCGCGATCAGCAGGATCGTGCAGACCGCGCCAGGCGGTGGCTCGATCCTGCAGACCCTCTTGCCGCCGCAGGGCTGCCGGCAGGGGATCGCCCCAGTGGGCGGCTGCGGTCAGCACCGTCTGGATGGCCTGGCGCAGGCGTTCGGCGCCGAGCCCTTCGGTGAGGGCATAGACCGGCACGAGCCGTCCGATCTGGCGCGAGCGCACCGGGGTATTGGGGGAGTCGAGCACCTCCAGCAGGGGATCCTGCAGGGTGGGGCCATAGGGGGTCTGACGCACCAGGCCGCTGGCGGCCACGCTGCAGCCTGGCGGGAACTGGCGTTGCTGGGCCTTGAGCCATCCCGGTGAGCTGAAGCGCCTGCCAGCGAAGAACTT
The DNA here is from genome assembly GCF_024345875.1 of Synechococcus sp. EJ6-Ellesmere. Lineage (NCBI taxonomy): Bacteria > Bacillati > Cyanobacteriota > Cyanophyceae > Synechococcales > Synechococcaceae > Synechococcus > Synechococcus sp. EJ6-Ellesmere. The sequence continues at coordinate 820 of NZ_JAGQBY010000154.1, read as the reverse complement.
GCTCAGCCGCAGCCGTCCGGTGATGTCGTGGAGCTGCAGTTCCAGGATCACCAGCCTGGGGTTGCGCGGGCTGGCGAAGGCATGGGAGCGCTGCACCGTGGCGACGATCGTGGCCGTGCTGCCCGGCACCAGCTCCCGGATGCGCACCAGATTCGCGTAATCGAGGTAGTCGCGGGGGTAGTGGCGCAGCAGGTCGCGGGCCAGCAGCAGACCGAGGCCCGCCAGTCGCGTGGCGGTTTTCGGCCCAATCCCCGGCACCTCGGCCAGGGGGGTGTCGGGTTGGATGGGGCTGGCCGTCCGGCGGGCTCCCGAAGGACCCCCGTTGGAGGCAGCTGTCTGGGGCGCCAGCTTCAGGCGCGGGGGGCCGGGCGGCCTGGGAGGATCCAGGCTCTGGCGAAGGCTGTGCAGCTGCTCCCGGCTGCGCCGCAGCAACGACTGGCGCTGGGCCAGGGGCAGCGCGTCGTAGCGGGCGAAGAGCTCGGCCAGGGCGATCAGGGCTGGCGCCGCCTCAGGCAGCCGGCGGATCAGGTCGTCGGGGGGCTGTCGGCACTGGCGCTCCAGGAAGAGGCTGAACCGTTCCCGGCGGCCCTGCAGGTTCTCGAACCCGCGCTCCACCTCCAGCTGCAGGGCCTGTTGCAGGGTGGTGATCCAGCTCCCATGGTCCAGGCTGGCCCCGGGTTGGCTGGCCCCGGCGCTGGCGGCTGGCGGATCCCCCGCCGGGTTCAGTCCGGGCTCTGGGGGGTGGATTGGCTGTCCCGCATCCACTGCTGTGCCGCTTCCAGGGCCCTGGCCCGCCGCTGCCAGTGGCGGTACTGCTGAG
>NZ_JAGQBY010000153.1:0-7435 GCF_024345875.1 Synechococcus sp. EJ6-Ellesmere | reverse complement strand
CAACAACCACGCCCCTCCTCCGGCCGTGAGAACTGAGAACCCGCAACTCACAGTGTGCCCATTGAATCGGCAACGAGAGCAGCGCAGCAACAGGACCGATCCCAACAGAGGCCCGGCAACTGGAGGCTCCCTGCTGGAGACCCATCGATCATGCCTTGTCAGGACCTTTGTCCTTGAAAGGGCCTGAGGCCCTACGCCTCCAGCTGCACGCGCAGGGCGGCGAGGGCCTTCGTCTGGGCTCGCATCACAGAAGACGTGCTGATGAGAAGCCGCTCGGCTGCAGCACGGAGTGACAGGCCCTCCAGGAGCGTGAGCCTCAGGGCTGTGGCCTGGGCGGCGGGCAGCTGATCGACCAGCCGCTCCAGCGCCAGCTCCTGCTCGGCCCCGCTGGAAGCCAGCTCGGGCTCAGAGGAAGCCAGCTGATCGAGCAGGCACGGCTCGCCATCAGCGCTGGCATCGAGGCTGAAGTGCCCCAGCGGGCACTGGCCTTCCTCGTGGATGCGGCGCGGCACGCGCACCAGCCGCACCCGATCGCGCAGGTGGTGCTGCAGGGCCCCAGTGATGCAGCGACGCAGATAGGGCCCAGCGGGTTCGCCTGCCCTGCAGCGGGGAGCTGAGCGGACCAGGGCCTCGCGGGCCATCTGCATCAGATCCTCCAGCTCCACCAGCGGGAACAGGCGCCGGGCAGTGGCAGAAGCAATGGCATCAGCCAGGGGCAGGTGCTCCAGCACCAGGGCATTGCGGGCCTTGAGGGTTGTGCGGCTGAGGGCTTGTGCCGGCTGCCGGCGGCGGGAGGTGGAAAGCGGGGAAGCCATCTGGGGACGGCAGACAACCCCACCCCCAACGGCCGGCCGCAGCGCAGAGGCAAGGACGCCCGACGCAGGAGGGCGCATGGCCCGATCCTTGACGCGGCGTGAGGACTGGCCACTGGATTCGGTGGGTGTGCGCCGGCTCAGTGGCGATTCCCTCCCCCTCGCCGCCAGGCTGCTCGCTGGTCTTGCGTAGAAGCCCCAGACTGGAGGCATCCCGCTCAACGCCGATGAGCACAGTCACTGCCCAACGACTCACGGCGATCCTTCACCGGGAGGATGAGGTGTACGTGGCCGAGTGCCCGGAGGTGGGCACCGTGAGCCAAGGGGACACGGTGGAAGAAGCCCTGGCCAACCTGCGGGAGGCCACCGAACTGTTCCTGGAGGAGTGTCCGCGGCCGGCGTTGGCGCCAAGGCTGCTTACCACCTTCGAAGTGAACGTTGCCTAAGCTCCCGCGCCTCCCCGCCGTTGCTGTGGTGGCGGCCTTGAAGCGACTGGGGTTTGAGGAGGTTCGTCAGAAGGGCAGCCACCTGGTGCTTCGCAGAACCATGACCAAGGCCGATGGCAGTGCAGCTGCCGTGATCTGCGTGGTTCCCCTGCACCGGCGGGACCTGGCCGTCGGCACCCTCGCCAGCGTTCTACGGCAAGCCGGACTGGACGGCGACACCTTCATCCAGGCCCTTTGATGCAGCCCCCGCACCATGAAAATCCGCTACTTCCCGGATACCGACACCCTCTACATCGAGCTGGCCGATCGGGTGAGCAGCAGCTCTGAGGCAGTGAGCGACAACCTGATTGTCGACACAGGTGTGCTGGGCAAGCCGGTGGGCTTGACACTGGAGCACTACTCCCAGATCGCAGGCACCAGCACGACCCTTACCCTGCTGCCGATCACTCCTGTGCTGCAGCCGGCCTGACGGGAGAAAGGGGCCGCAGCCCCCCAGGCCTCAGAAGGGCAGCAGGGCTTCGAGCTCAGGATCCAGCGGCGGCTCGCTCTGCTCAGCCTGCCGCTCGATCAGCAGATCATCCAGGAGCCCAGCGAGCCGCACCAGCCCACGGCCCCAGCACTCTTCGCTGAGCCAGAGGAGAAGGCCATCGCTGCTGGCGGAGAAGTGGAGCCGGCGGGCGGCATGGACGTGAACGGAGGCAGAAGCCGAAGCGAGAAGCTTGGCCATGGCGGACCCAGCGCAGGACCTGGACTCCTGTCGGGGCGGGGTCAAGGACCCGCGACGATCCCCCCATGTGCCGCGTCATGCGGCACCACCGTCACCAACCGCGGGCATGGCTCCGATCCTTGACGCCGCCCCGCACCCTGACGAGGCCTGCGCGGCAGCCATCAACGGCATCCGTGCATCAAGCCGCGGCGGCCGCCGCGGCCGGCAGCGACCGTTGCCACTGCTCCAGCCACTGCTCAGGCCGGTAGTGATCGCCGCTCACCCACAGCGCTGCCAGTTCCGCTGGGCTGTAGCGGCGAAAGCCGGTGAGCACGGCATAGAAGTCGCCTCTGTGCTCCTCCCCCGCCAGGTCCATCAGGGTTTCCACTGCCGCGGCCGGATCGAGGCGGTGCTCCTTGATCACTGCTTGCAGCTGCCGACGCCAGCGGCCGCAGAGTGTGGCGGCCTGGCGCTCGCTCATCGCTGGTGCCGGTGTGGCGGCAAAGGCTGGTGGTACCGGCCGCAGGCCGCAGTAGCAGGCCCAGAGCTCGAGAGGGCCCCACACCGGAGCGTCGTCATCGCCCAGGGGGATGGCGTCCTCGAGTTTGTCGCGCAGCTCGACGTCACCAACAGGTCCCCAGTCACCTGAGGCGATGCGCCGGTTCAGCTCCCACAGCTGCCAGAAGGCCCGTTGGCGCAGCTCACCGGCCTTGCCCTGCTCGATCACCGAGAGGTTGCCGTAGGAGATCACCAACTTGGGATCACCGATCGCCTCGGCCCAATGGCAGGCGGTGTACTGGGTCCAGCCGTTGCGGCGCCGCCAGTTCAGCAGCATCTTCCCGAAGGCCAGCCGGCTGGCCTCCCGCTGGCTCACCAGCGCGTCGTAGCCGGGGATGGCGGGGATCGGGTGCGGCTCTGGCCGCTGGAGTGCGGTGCTGCTGGCGCTCGGCGGAACGGGCGTCACGGTCATGGGGCTCGGCGCAGGGTGCGGTCGATGGCCTCAGCTCTTGCCATGCAGGCCAAGCCCCTATCGCTGCCAACTGAGCAAAGCCGGAGGCGCAGCGGCCTCCGGCCAGGAGATTCAGAGCACCTGCACCCGGCCCTGGGCGCCGAGCACCCGCTGCTGATTGGCGGCCAGGATCAGGGCCTCGCCTCGTGGCACGTAGTGCGGCTGGGCGGTGATGTGCCCCTCGCGATCGAGGAACAGCACCCGCAGGAGCTCACCGGCAGCTCCGAGGAAATGCACTGAGATGATCCGGATCGGGCAAGTGCGGCTGAGAGGAATGGCGGCCATGGCTGAGCTGGCGAACGACACCGCCGTCAAGCCCCGGCGCCGCCAGCGCCGTGCAAGGGGCGCGAAGCGCAGCGCAGCGACTTGCGTCAGCCCTTGCGCGGCGTGCAAGCCGGGGCAGGCCGGGTGACGTGATCGCCAGCGCCAGGGCTGCCCCCGATTCGCAGAGCCAGGCCGATTCAGACGGCCCAGTCCACCAGCTGCAGCCCCTCCACCCGGCAGAACTCACTGACGTTGTGGCTCACCACGGTGGCGCCGATGGCCAGCGCGTGACAGGCGATCCAGAGATCGTTGGCGCCGATCGGTGTGGCACGGCGCTTCAGGGCGGTGGCTTGAACGGCGTAGTGCTCGCAGATCCCAGGTCCATCGGGATAAAGCACCGGCACCAGCCGCCTCAGGGCCTCCAGCTGCTGCAAGGTGGCCTCCCGCCGCTGGCTGCCCTCTGCCCCGCGCAGCAGCTCGGCCCAGGTGATGAACGACATGGCGATGCTGTCCTCGTCGCTGAGGGCATCAATGCGCTCGGCCACCTGGGGCGGACGGTTCTTGCTCAGATAGATGAGGATGTTGGTGTCGAGCAGGTAGATCACAGGGCTTCCCGGTCCTGCACCAGCAGCTTGTCGGCTTGCTGTTGCTCCAGCGCCTCCACAAAGTCGGCATCCAAGCCGCTGAGCGCCTGCAGCAGGGCCTGACCCCGCCGGCTGGGGGTGGGGTGAATGAGCAGATCGCCTTCCGGGGTGCGGCTGATCTGCACCCGATCGCTGCTCAGTCGGAACTCCGCGGGAATGCGCACGGCCTGGCTGTTGCCGTTCATAAACACGCGGCTGGGCAGAACGTCCATCGAATCATTCCTCGCGTGTGTACAGCATAGTGTAGACAGCCTGCGTGTGCTCTCTCAATGCCCCCAGTCGCAGCTGTGCCCCACGGCCCAGGTGGCCCCCGGCAGGGCAATACCGATCCCGCCATCGATGCCCTGCGGGCCTGAATCCAGGCGCAGAGCAAGGCTCCTGCCGATCACATCGCAGTCGATCCGGAAGCCAAGGCTTTCATCAACGACTGGGCCATCCCTGAGCCCATCAGAGCTGCGGGAGGCAGTTGTCGCAGCCGGTGAAAGTGGGGCTCAGCTGAACTAGGACTCGACCTCCAGCACCAGTTGCTGATCCGCCGGCCGGGTAACGGTGATCTGTTCGACGCGCACCAGCCTGGGCTGCTGATCAGCTGCGGCCTCGTAGCTGCCCTTCACACGCACGGCGGCATTGAGCAGGCCGATGATGTCGCCGTCATAGAGGGGCTCATAGATGCAGCGCATGCCGCTGCTGGCCCCCCGCCCCCGGATCTCAAAGCGGCGGGCATCGAGGTCCACCTCCCGCACCACGCCTTCGAACTCACCGTTCGCCTTCATACGACGGTTGCTGGGCGCGTTCAGGCTGCGTAGCAGGATCTGGCGGCTCTGCTTGGTGAGTGCCTGAGCCGGACCCAGCTCTTCACTGGGCTGCGGGCCGCTGAGGAACAGTTCACTGATCGCCTTGTTCTGGGCTGAGGGTGCCAGGCGCTTGGCCGCCACCATCAGCGTGTCGCGTACGGCTGGATCGGGGAATTGCTCGTAGATGGCCTCACTGATCACACCGTCCTGGATCAGGCGTGGAATCGCCGGCAGGCTTTGCACCGCCATCTGCACTGCGCGGTAGAGGTCATCGCTCACCCCGGGCAGCACCGCCTGGCCATCGGCACCCACATCTCCAGGCTGTGGCACGCGCATGCCCACCACCAGGCTGCCGTAGGTCAACCCGGCCAGCTGGGGGTCCAGGTCGGCCGGCCAGCGCACCTTCTTCTCCTCCATCCCGGCGATCGCCTTGGCCACCAGCTGGATCTCTTTGCGCAGATTGCCAAACAGCGTCGTCACCAGCGACACCGGTGGCTCGCGGTGCGCGACCCCTGGGCCGCGGTAGCGGGCGATCAGGTCGGCATGATCGGCCAGCTGGGCATAGGAGAAGTTGTCGCGGTAATAGCGGGCAAGCTCTTCATAGAGCGGTTCGGTGAAGGCCTGCGGATCGGCTCCTGCCCGACGGGCGAGCTCCTGGGCCCCCAGGATCTCCTGATGGATCAGGCGCGCCCTGGCCTCCATCGCGTCGAGCCAGCTGCCCATCAGTTCAACCTCACCACGCCTTTGACGTGCTTGGCATCGAGGCTTTTCTCCAGCAGCTCCCGGGGGTCAATCCCCTGGATGCGCTTGAGAGCATCGATGCTGACGATCTGCGTCTGCACGAACAGGCGGATCTGATAGCGCTCGCGAAAGGCTTTCTGCTGCTGATAGAGATCAGCTGCTCGCCAGAAGCCGTCCTCGCTGAGTTCATCGAGCAACAACACCACGACGATGTCGCTGGGGTGCTCGTGCTGGGTGACGAAGCTGCCATCGAGCACCAGCGGCGTCTGCACTCCCATAGCTGGCTCCAGGGTTTCCATCAGGAATTGCCGCAGTTGACTGAGCAGCTGCTGGCGGCAGGCATTCCAACCCAGCAGCGAATCCAGTTGCTCGAGCGTGCAGCGGTGAATTCCCTCCTCCAGATAGCCATGGGGATCAAAGCGTGGGGGCGCCATTCTTCAGGTGTCCTCAGTATTCCCATGGCTGAGCGACCTTGCGGTGTGGCTGGGCATGGCGCCGAGTTGCTGCGCGCTTTATACCCAGACCACCAGCCTTTGGGTATCGGCTGCTGTGCCTTTGCAGGTGCCCCCGCCCTGCAGCACGGCTGGACCTTTGCCTCCCCTGCGGCGATCCTGGCCAGAGTCTGCGCAGCAGGCCCAAGCCATCCCAGCGGCACTCCCCTGATGCCACGCTCCTCTGCCCTTGATGCCAAGGCCCTGCTGGCCCTCGGGCCGGAGCGCCTCACCGAGCTGCTGCTGGAGCTGGCCGCCAGTGACCCGGCGATCAAGCGCCAGCTCAAGCTGGCCGTAGCCACTTCCTCCAGCCCCCAGGAGGCCGCCGCCCAGGTGCGGCAGCGGCTGGTCACGATCGCCCGCTCCAAGCGTTTCTACGAGCGCGACCAGCGTCAGCCGATCCGCAAAGACCTCACGGCCCAGCTCGACGCCATCACCGGTCCGATCGCCCAGGGCGATCCCGCTGCCGCCCTGGAGTTGATCTGGCAGTTCCTGGAGCTGGGGGACAACGTGCTCGGCCGCTGCCATGACAGCAGCGGCCTGATCGGTGACATCTTCCGCGAGGCCATCCGCCAGCTAAGCCCGATCGCCGCGGCCGCCAAACCTGAGCCCCTGGCCCTGGCGGAGCAGGTGTTCGAAGCCTTCTGCCACAACGGCTATGGGGTGTTCGACGATCTGATCCAGCAGCTGAGCGAGCCCCTGGGCCCGGTGGGACTGGCGGCGCTCAAACAGCAGTTCCAGCAGCTGGGCGAGCAGCCGGTGCCGGTGCCGCCCAGGCAGGAGTGGCAGCAGGTGTCCTACGGATCTGGCGGCCCCACCTATGCCCACGAGCGGGCCGAGAGCTCGCGCCAGTGGACCGTGAAGCTTGGCCTGCAGGCCGTGGCAGAAGCCAGCGGCGATGTGGATGGCTTCATTGCCCAGTACACCGCTGAGCAGCAGCGCTTCCCCCGCATCGCCGCCGAGATCGCAGGGCGCCTGCTGGCCGCCGGCCGCGCCGAGGACGCCCTGGCTTTCCTCACCAGGGCCACCCCCGATCGCTCGCGCTGGCCGGAGATGACCTGGGAGCACAGCCACATCGCCGCGCTACAGGCCCTTGGCCGCACAGAGGAGGCTCAGACAGCCCGCTGGAACTGCTTTGAGCGCTGCCTCGACGGCACCCTGCTGCGCACCTACCTCGATCAGTTGCCGGCCTTCGAGGACGTGGAGGCCGAGCAGCGGGCCATTGCGATTGCCCTGGCGTACCCGAGCCTCACCCAGAGCCTCTGTTTCCTGCTCAGCTGGCCCTCGGCCTTGGCGCAGACCGCCGAGCTGGTGCTGAGCCGGCGCAGCGAATTGGAAGGCGCCCAGTACGGGGTGATGGGCGCCGCTGCCGAGAAGCTCAGCAAGGACCACCCCCTGGCGCAGGGCCTATTAAAAGTCTCAAGCTGAGGCCGGCTGTGGGCCTCCCTGACCATGGCAGCGCATCAGCCGCACCAGCAGCTCCACGTTGTGGCTGACGACACCTATCGCGTCAGCGATGGAATGGAAC
>NZ_JAGQBY010000152.1:0-7451 GCF_024345875.1 Synechococcus sp. EJ6-Ellesmere | reverse complement strand
CCCCACGGAGCAGGGCACCTGGGCCTGTGGCTGATCTGGACACGGTCCGCCCCTGAGCCGAGCACGCTTGATTCAAGGTGTCATTCATGCGCCAACTTCTTGCTCTCTCGGCCTGCGTGGCTCTCCTTGCCGCCTCGCCCTCCCTGGCCCAGGACAGCTACGAGCTCTTCCCCTTCACCCGCCAGCGGGCCACCAATGTGGCCCGCATGTACGCAGAGCGGCTGAACGGTGGTCTGACCGTCTACAGGCCTGATGCCTGCATGTACAACCGCGGTGGCGGCGACTGCCTGATCAAGGGCGATGCCAAGGGATACATCTTCCGCTTCCTGGGAGGGCCTCCTGGCTGGCAGATCCTGGGGCTGGCGCCCACAGCGGAAACCGAGATCGAAGTCTCAGCCGATGGCCGCTCCGTTGTAAAGGTGGTCTACAACGGTGCCCCCAGGCCTGAGCAACAGGCCCCCGAGCAGTCTCCAATGCCTGAGACTGAGCCTGAACCCGACGCCCCGGCGATCTGAGGGACTGAGCTCTCTCTGGCAGATCAGCCAGTTGAAAGGGTGAGATGTTTGGCGAGTTGCTGCAGGTCCTCTGCCCAGGCGGCCTCGCAAGGCCAGCGTTCGCGGCGGGTGAGGCTCAGGGCGATGCCCTTTTCACCGTAGGCCGCTTCGTTGATGAACACCGGCCAGAGCGGTTCGGGATCGGTGGGCTCATAGCGAAGGGTTTCACCGCCCGCCGTGACGAAGAGGGGATCTCCAGGGCGGATCAATTGCCAGTCGCGGTGCTGGCGCAGCGGATGCAGGCAGGCGGCCGGGCGGCCATCGGGATGCCGCGGCAGATCGAGGCTGCCCAGGTGGCGGTGCACCGTGAGGCCCCGGGGCAGGGCCAGATCACCTCGGCGTGCTGAGGCCAGCACCGCCAGAGCGGCCTCCAGGGCCCGCTGGGTCTGGTGGCAGATGGCGGCATTGACCACCCCCTGAGGCACCGGGCCCACCTCGATCACCAGGCCGCAAGGCCAGCACTCCAGCAGAAACCCCTGCTGGCTCGCATCGGCCTCATGCAGGTAGATCGGCAAGCCCAGCAGCGCCTGAATGCCCGCCGCCAGGGCCAGATCCACAGGCCGCCGCCCGTACACCACCAGGGAATTACCCATGGCGGCGGTGGTGCTGTGCAGATCGAGCACCAGGGCGCAGGGCCGGGATCCGGCCGGTCCGTGCAGGGCCAGCAGCTCCCGGGCCCGCTGCACCTCCCGATCAGCCGGGCCCGGGGCCTCGAGCAAGGCGCTGGTGAAGGAGCGGTTCAGGTCGCGATCAAGGTAGCGGCGGCCTGCTGCGAGGGCTCCTGGATTGCCGATCACCAGTTGCAGCGCCAGACCGGCGGCATCGAGGGCGCCGGGGTGAGCCAGCCAGTGCTCCAGCAGCCAGGGAGCATTGCGCTCATTGCCATGGGTGCCGGCCACCACCAGAACCGCTGCCGCGCCCATCGCCAAGCCTCCTGCAGATCCGATCTGCGGCCAGACTGGCGCAGCGTGAGGCCGCTGCGGGCCAGAGTCGGAGGCAGCGCTGGAGACTGCCATGGCTGTTCCACCCCTGCTGGTCGCCAGCGTGCGTGCCGCCTGGCGCTGCCAGTGGCAGCAGTTGATGAAGGGTCTCGGCCCAGCTGACGCGGCCGGGAACTACCGGCGGCCCGAGAGCGCCTGCGCTGTCGCTCCGGAACTGCCGGCCACAGCAGGCAACACGGGCGTCCATGGGCTGATCGTGGGGCGCAGCTGCCCGTGGGCCCACCGGGCCTGGCTGGTGTGGAGCCTGCGCCAGCTCGCCGGCAGCCTGGAGCTGGTGGTGGTGGAGCCCGATCCCAAAGCGGGCCGCTGGCGCTTCGACACCCCCTACGAGGGGGCCAGCGCCCTGGTGGATCTCTACCGGCGCAGTGGCGGCGACCCGAAGGCCCGTGCCACGGTGCCCGCCCTCTACGACCGCACCGGCCGCCGAATCCTGGTGAACGAGAGCGCCCGGCTGATCGAGCTGCTCAACCGCTGGCCCGCGCCAGAGGGGGCTCCGGATCTGTTGCCCGATGACCAGGCGCAGGCGATCGGCCACTGGCGGCAGCGGCTGCAGGGAACGGTGAACGATGGGGTCTACCGCTGCGGTTTCGCGCGCACCCAGGCCGCCTATGACCAGGCCGAAGCCGAACTGTTCGCCAGCCTCGAAGCGGCCGAGACAGCCCTGGAGCGGGGCGGACCATGGCTGTGCGGCAACCGGCTCACCCTGGCGGATGTGGAGCTCTTCCCCCCCCTGATCCGCCGGGGGCTGGTCTATGCCCCGCTGTCCGGCGGCGGCCGCCGCCCACTCTGGAATTCCCCGGCCCTGATGGCCTGGCGTGCCCGCCTCTACGCCCTCCCCGGGGTCGCCGCCACCTGCTTCCCGGACTCGTGGCGCCGCGACTACTTCGGAGCCCTGTTTCCCCTGCACCCCTCGGGGATCGTTCCGGCGGGGGCGGATCTGGCCACACTGGTGACAGGCCCTGCTCCCGAGCGACCCCAGCCATGACCGATCGATCCCAGCACGAGGGCAGCCCGGACGATCCGGTGTTCGAGGGCGTCTATGGACCGTTCACGATCACAGCCCGCGACCGCCGCGAAGTGCTGGGCTACCGCCTGGCCCTGCTGGGGGTGGCCCTGGCCCAGGGAGGCCTGCTGCTGCAGTGGGCCAACTGGGGCAGCCAGGGGCTCTGGCCCTGGCTGGTGCTGATGGCCGTGGGGCTGGGGCTGGCCTTGCGCTGGATTCACATCTATCTGCGTCCACTGCACCGGGCCCTGCAGCTGTTCTGGTTGCTGGGCTGCGCCGGCGGGGTGGCCCTGGCCCTTCAGCAGGGCCAGGGCGCCATGCTCGACGCCGTGGCGACCGACTCCCGCTGGATCTGGGCGGTGGGGCCGTTCTTTGCGGCCTTGGCGGGCGTGGGCTTCAAGGAATTCTTCTGCTTCCAGCGGCCCGAAGCGATCGGGGTGACCCTGCTGCTGCCGGTAGCGCTGCTGGGCCGCCTGGTGGGCCTGCTTGATGAGCGCACCACCTTCACGCTGCTGGCCATCGAGGCGGCGCTGCTGCTGATCCTGACCCTGCGCAAATTCCCGATGCAGGCCGCCGCCGATGTGGGCGACAAAAGCGTCTTTGCTTACCTGGAGAGCCAGAGGCCTCCCTCGCGAGCGTGACCCTGATCAGCCTGGTGGGAGTCAGCAAGGACTTCGGCCTTCGCACCCTCTTTGAAGACCTCAACCTGCACCTTCAGGAGCGAGACCGCCTGGGGCTGATCGGCCCCAATGGCGCCGGCAAATCCACCCTGTTGCGGCTGCTGGCGGGCCTCGAACCACCTGGGGAAGGGGAGCGGCGCTGCTCCGGGCGGTTGAAGGTGGTGATGGTGGCCCAGGAGCCGGATCTCGATCCCGAGCGCACCGTGCTCGAGCAGGTGTTCGAGGACAGCGGCGAGAAGATGGCACTGCTGCGCCGCTTCACCGAAGTGAGCCAGGACCTGGCGAACGATCCCGCGGATCAGGCCCTGCTCGGCGAGCTCAGCGACCTGCAGGAACGCATGGACCAGGCCAACGCCTGGAGCCTGGAGCAGCAGTGCCGTGAGGTGCTCGAGCGCCTGGGCATCAGCGACGTGCACCGGCGGGTGGGCGACCTTTCCGGCGGATTCCGCAAACGGCTGGCGCTTGCCGCGGCCCTGGTGGCCGAGCCCGATGTGCTCCTGCTCGATGAGCCCACCAACCACCTCGACGCCCTCTGCATCGAATGGCTGCAGGGGCAGCTGGAGCGCTTCCCCGGCGCCCTGGTGCTGATCACCCACGACCGCTACGTGCTCGACCGGGTGGCCCGCCGCATCGTCGAGGTGGACCGGGGCGTGGCCCGCAGCTATCCCGGTAACTACGCCACCTACCTGCAGACCAAGGCCGACGAGGAGGCGATCGAAGCCGCCAGCGCCGCGAAGTTCAAGGGGGCCCTGCGGCGGGAACTGGAGTGGCTGCGCCGCGGTCCCCAGGCCCGCAGCACCAAGCAGAAAGCCCGGATCCAGCGGATCGAGGCGATGCAGGAGGCCCCGAAACGCCAGAGCAAGGGGCAGCTCAGCCTGGCCACCGCCCAGCGCCGCCTCGGCAAGAAGGCGATCACGGCGGAGCATCTCAGCGTGTGGGCCGAACCGAGCGCCGGTCCTGCCGACGGAGCGTCAGGGGGGGGGCGACCCCTGCTGCGCGATTTCAGTTACGACTTCAGCCCCGAAGACCGGGTGGGGATCATCGGGGCCAACGGTTCAGGGAAATCCACCCTGCTCGATCTGATCGCCGGCCGCCGCCAGCCCCAGCAGGGTCGCCTGGAGCTGGGCAGCACGGTGAAGCTGGCCTACTTCGATCAGCAGGCTGAGGGGCTCTCCAGTGGCCGGGGGCTGGAGCGCAAACTGATCGACTACGTGCAGGAGGAGGCCAGCCGCATCGAGGTGGGCGGGGTGGCCGTCAGCGCCTCCCAGCTGCTGGAGCGGTTCCTGTTCCCTCCCGCCCAGCAGCACAGCCCGATCGGACGCCTCTCAGGCGGTGAGCGGCGGCGGCTCTACCTCTGCCGGCTGCTGATCAGCGCCCCCAACGTGCTGCTGCTCGATGAGCCCACCAACGACCTCGACGTGCACACCCTCACGGTGCTCGAAGACTTCCTGGAGGATTTCCGCGGCTGTGTGGTGGTGGTCTCCCACGACCGCTACTTCCTCGACCGCACCGTCGACCGGTTGTTCTGCTTTGAAGCCGGAGAGCTCAGGCGTCACGAGGGCAACTACAGCGCCTACCTGGAGCGGGTGGCAGCGGCGCCCTCAGCGGGCACGGCTGCCGCGGCACCCACTCCATCAGCGGCTTCGACCGCAGCAGTCCAGGAGCCGGTGGCCCCAGCCGCCCGGCGCCGCAGCTTCAAGCAAAACCGGGAACTGGAGGAGCTGGAGCGGTCGCTGCCGGAATGGGAAGCCCGGAGGGCACAGCTGGAGCAGGAACTGGCAGGCGGTGCCGGCGGCGACTACTCCCGCCTCGAGAGCCTCACCCACGACCTGGCCGCTCTGCTGGAGCGCATCGAGCACGGCGAGGAGCGCTGGCTGGAGCTCAGTGAGCTGGGCGCTTGATCAGCGCTGGATCACATTGCCCCCTGAGCACGGGTGGCCCCCCGTATGGTGGTTCCGAAAAGCTCCGGTAGCCGAAGGCCGGCCTTCCTATGACTTCCATCGACGAGCACATCCGCAAGGATCAGATCGAGATCGAAACGGCCAAGGCCGTCGGCAACGAGGCGAAGGTGCGCCACCTCGAAGACGAGCTCAAGTCGCTCGAGGAATACAAATCGCATCACCCCGAGGACGATCACGATCCCAATTCCCTCGAGGTCTATTGCGATCTCAACCCCGAAGCTCCCGAGTGCAGGGTCTACGACGACTGATCAGTCTTAACCACCCTGACCCCAGGCCTGTCTGTACGCGGCCGTCCCCCCCTATGTGGGGGGTTTTTGATGCGGACCCATATTTGCCCATTGGCTCTCACTGGATCCCCAGCTCCTTCCAGACCTCAGCGAGCAATCCGTCGAGGCCGGATTTGGTGGCCGCCGAGATCAGCAGCACCTCACCACCCCAGAGAGCAGCCAGGGAGGCCCGGGCGGCCTCCAGCTGATCAGGCAGCAGCAGCTCACTTTTGTTGAGGGCCAGGATCCTGGGGCGCTGATCGAGGCCATGGCCGTAGGCCAGCAGCTCCTGTTCCACCACCGCCAGGTCACTGGTGACATCGGCGCTGGAGGCATCCACCAGGTGCACCAGCAGACGGGTGCGCTCGATGTGGCGCAGGAAGTCGTGGCCCAGGCCGGCCCCCTGGGCCGCGCCGGCGATCAGGCCGGGGATATCGGCGAAGACGGTGCCATCGCCGCTGGGGCGGCGCACCACCCCCAGGTTGGGCACCAGGGTGGTGAAGGGGTAATCGGCAATCTTGGGCTTGGCGGCGGAGAGCACGCTGATCAGGGTGCTCTTGCCAGCATTGGGCAGGCCGATGATGCCCACCTCCGCCAGCAGCTTGAGCTCCAGCTGCAGCTGGCGCTCCTCACCGTCCCTGCCCTCGGTGCACTTCTCCGGCGCCCGGTTGCGGTTGCTCAGGTAGTGGGCGTTGCCGAGGCCGCCGCGTCCCCCGGCCGCCACCCGCAGCCGGTCACCCGGTTCGGTGAGGTCACCGAGCAGCTGCTCGCTCTCCTGTAGACGCACTTCGGTGCCGCAGGGCACCCGGATCACCAGGTCGTCGCCGCTGGCACCACTGCGCCTGTTGGGCCCACCGCGGCGTCCTTCCGGGGCCTCGAACAGTCGCTTGTATTTGAAGTCGAGCAGGGTCTGCAGGTTCGGATCGGCCTCGAGCCATACGGTGCCGCCATGACCGCCATCGCCGCCGGAGGGACCACCGGCGGGAACGTACTTTTCACGCCTGAAGGCGACGATGCCATCTCCGCCACGGCCGCCCTGGACCGCGATGCGGGCTTGATCAATGAACTGCAAGGGAAGACCGCAGGGACTGGGCCGGATGGATCACCAACCCTAGGGTCGGCCGGTCGGAGGGCTGATGTTGGCTGAGGTGCGCTTCCAGAAGGTCAGCAAGACCTTCCCTCCCCGGCGGGGGAGCGCGCCGGTGGAGGTGCTGCGGCAGCTGGATCTGACCGTGCACGACGGCGAATTCCTTGTGCTGGTGGGGCCCTCGGGCTGTGGCAAAAGCACCCTGCTGCGCATCCTGGCGGGCCTGGAAACCCCCAGCAGCGGTGAGATCCTGGTGGGGGAGCGCGCCGTGAGTGGCTTGCGGCCGGCCCAGCGGGATGTGGCGATGGTGTTCCAGAGCTACGCCCTTTATCCCCACCTGAGCGTCGCCGACAACATCGGCTTCGGGCTGCGGCGCAGCCGGCCCAGGACCACCGTTCAGCATCTGCAGGACGGACTTCACCGCTTCACGCGGCGCCTGCCCGCCGGGCTGCGGGTCGCTTCGGAGCGGGAGCGGCGGATCGAGGAGCGGATCAAGGCGGGGGGCCAGCAAATGGAGCTCACCCCACTGCTCGAGCGCCTGCCCAAGGAACTCTCCGGCGGACAGAAGCAACGGGTGGCCCTGGGACGGGCCATCGCCCGCCAGCCGAAGGTGTTCCTGATGGATGAACCGCTCAGCAACCTCGACGCCAAGCTGCGCACCGGCACCCGGGCGCAGATCGTGGCGCTGCAGCGGCAGCTGGGCATCACCACGCTCTACGTCACCCACGACCAGGTGGAGGCGATGACGATGGGCCACCGCATCGCCGTGCTCAACCAGGGACGTCTGCAGCAGCTGGGGACACCGATGGAGTTCTATGAACACCCCGCCAACCTGTTTGTGGCCCAGTTCATCGGCAGCCCGCCGATGAACCTGCTGCCTGTGAAGCAGGCCGGAGTCG
>NZ_JAGQBY010000151.1:0-7451 GCF_024345875.1 Synechococcus sp. EJ6-Ellesmere | reverse complement strand
GGCCACCGGCGTGCGCTGCTCCGGACGGAACGGTTCCATGCCAGGGGCCTCGCGATACAGCGACTGAGCCAGTTTGACCACGTTGCTCCAGATCAGCTTGAGGCCGCGGGCCGAGGGGAACAGCTCACGCACCTGGGCGTCCACCAGGGCGGCGATCTCGTCGTTCCGGCGTGGAATCCAGGGGTCACCCGGGGTGAGCACGCACTGCAGCAGGGAACCCTCCCCCTCGCGCCGGTAGTCGGCCGGGCTGGCCAGGGCAAGGTCGGTGAAGCAGCTGAAATCGGCGTCGGCGGTGTACAGCAGGTTGTCCAGTCCACTCGCCGTGCTGAGATCGCGGCGGGCGGCGGCGTGGGCCTCGCCCTCCCCCAGCTCGGTCACCCAGCCGTCGTAGCGCAGCTGCACCGTGGCCACCGGCACCGCCTCCAGCCGGTAAATGTTCTCGAACTGGGCATAGCGGCGCCAGGAGGGCGGCAGCAGACGCTGGATGCCGGGCACGTCACAGGCCGCCAGGTAGGCGTCGGCCTCGACGCTGATCTCGCCATCGGGGGTGCCCAGCCTCAGGCCGGTGACCTGGGGAGCGACCTCTGGCCCCACCCCCTCGTCGAAGCAGACCTCACTGACCCGGTGCCGCAGGTGCAGCCTGGCCCCGCGAGCTTCGATGTAATCGAGGATGGGCTGGTGCAGCCAGCGGTGCGGCGAGCCCTTGAGCAGATTGAGCTTGGAGGCCTCGGTCTTGGAGGCGAACATCATGAAGATCGTGAGCATGCAGCGGGCCGAGATGGCTTCGCAATCGATGAAGCCCAGGGCATAGGCGATCGGATCCCACATCCGCTCCACGCTGCGGGCGCTGCCGCCATGGCCGAGAAACCAGTCGCGAAAGCTCATCCGGTCGAGGGAGCGGATCACTCCCATCGCCCCCTCGTAGTCCACCAGGCCACGCACGATCGGGCTGGTGCCCAGGGCCAGGGCATTGCGCAACTTGTCGATCCAGTCGAGCTGCGGTGTGGTGAAGAAAGCCTTGAGCCCGTTGAAGGGAGCGCCGATCGGGAAGCGGAAGTCGAGTTCGCGCAGGTCTCCGCCCTTGTTCACGAACAGATGGGTGTGCTGCTTGGGCAGGAGGTTGCCGAAGGCTCCCACCTTGCGCATCAGCGCAAACAGATTGGCGTAGTTGAAGAAAAAAACGTGCAGGCCCATCTCGATGTGGTTGCCGCCGTCATCGACCCAGCTGCCCACCTTGCCGCCCACGAACGGGCGGGATTCGTAGAGGTCAACCTGGTGGCCGGCATCACAGAGATCAACCGCGGCGGCCAGACCGGCCAGACCCGCTCCCACGATGGCGACGCGCACCCTTGACTCCTTCACGTGCGGCAACTCTATGGAGCCGTCCCTGGCGGCGGCGGGACACCAGAGTTCGGGAGGCCTCCATAGAGTGATCTCACATCCCGTTCCACCTGTCCAAGTCCTTGCCCATGAGCAGCCCCACCACCGATGCCCCCGCCACGGTCCAGGAGGCCGCCACCACAGCGGTTGTCGCCCCAGCGGTGGCCACCCACACCGGCAAGGACGGCAAGGGCATCCGCATCACCGAACCGGCCATGAAGCAGCTGGCCGCCCTGATGCAGCAACAGGGCAACGACAAGCTTCTGAGGGTGGGGGTGCGCTCCGGTGGCTGCAGCGGCATGAGCTACACCATGGATTTCATCGACAGCGCCGCGATCCGCGGCGACGATGAGCTGTACGTCTATGAGCCCGACGGGGCCCCTAGCTTCCGGGTGGTGAGCGATCCCAAGAGCCTGCTGTACATCTACGGCATGCAGCTGGATTTCAGCTCGGCCCTGATCGGTGGCGGCTTCAACTTCACCAACCCCAATGCCAGCCAGACCTGCGGCTGCGGCAGCTCCTTCGCGGTCTGAACCTCCCCAGTTCCGGGCCTCCAGCGTGGGAATCTGGGTGTCCCTAAGCAGCCGCAGCCGATGACGGCCACCTCCAAGTCCGCCGAATCCCTCTTCGATCAGGCCATCGGCCGCTATCAGCAGGGGGCCGCTGCCGCTGACGTGATCGACGACTTCCTGACGATCACGGCCCAGGCTCCCCGTCTCTCCGCCGCCTGGACCTGTCTGGCCTGGCTGCAGCTGCTCGAGGACCAACCCGAACCGGCGCTGCGCTCGGCCCGGATGGCGGTCAAGCTCAACCCCCAGGATCCCCAGTCGCGGGTGAACCTCTGCCTGGCCATGCTCGAGTCGGGCGCTAAAGGGGTTCGTGAGCACATCGATCTGGTGCTGCGCATCACCGCCGTGTCACCGGAGCTGGCCAAGGAATTGAACGAATCGATCGCCGATGGGCTCAGGCGGCGCCCGGGCTGGGAGTCCCTGGAGAAGGTCAAGGCCTGGCTCCAGGGTTGAGCCAGGGAGACACCCCGATGGGCGATCGCACCCGGCGGGTGCTGTTGCTCAGCAATGGCCATGGAGAAGACCTCAGCGGCAGCCTGATCGGGCAGGAGTTACAGCAGCTGGGGCTGGAGGTCGTGGCCCTGCCGCTGGTCGGTCATGGCGGTGCCTACCGCCAGGCAGGTCTGTCCGTGCTGGGGCGCACCCGGGAATTCAGCACCGGCGGCCTGGGCTACACCAGCCTCGGCGGACGCCTGACTGAACTGGTGCAGGGCCAGGCCACCTACCTGCTGAGACAGCTGGTGCTGTTCTTCAGAGAAGCCCGGCACTGCGCGGCGGTGGTGGTGGTCGGGGATGTCATCCCCGTTCTGGCGGCCTGGTGCAGCCGCCGGCCGGTGGTCACCTACCTGGTGGCCTACTCGAGCCACTACGAAGGCCGCCTGCGCCTGCCCTGGCCCTGCGGGAGCTGCTTGCGCAGCGGCCGCTTCAGGCGGGTGTTCAGCCGCGACGCCTTCACGGCCACGGACCTCAGCCACCAGCTCGGACGCTCTGTGGATTTTCTCGGCAACCCCTTTCTCGACCGGGTCATGGAGGGGACAGCTCCCCTCGACAGGCCAGGGGCCGGGGCACCCATCCCCCGGCTTGGGCTGCTGCCAGGCAGCCGCCTGCCCGAGGCCCTGCGCAACTTCGAGTTGATGTTGCAGGTTCTCACCCGCTTGCCCGCGGGCCTGCAGACCAGCAGCGGCCTGCACCTGGACACCGCCCTGGTGGGAGCCATCGACGAGGCGACGGTGGCCAGGCTCAGCCGCCCCCTGGGCTGGCGCCTGGAGCCGAAGGGGCGTCTGCATCGAGGGGAGCTGGAGCTGAGGCTGCACTGGGGGGAGTTCCCAGCGGTGGTTCAACAGGCCGACCTGCTGCTGGCGATGACCGGCACGGCCACAGAACAGGCCGTGGGCCTGGGAAAACCCGTGGTTCAGCTGGCGGGGGGCGGCCCCCAGTTCAGCCCCAATTTCGCCGAAGCTCAACGGCGGCTGCTGGGGCCCTCGCTGTTCAGTGCCGAGGGGGAACCGGGCTCGGAACGCAGCCTGGCCGGCACCGCCGAACTGGTGGGCGAGGTGCTGCGCCAGCTGCGGCACACCGATCTGGGGGAGCGCTGCCGGCGCAACGGCCTCGAGCGCATCGGCGGTCCCGGGGGGGCCGCCAGGATGGCCGAGCAGATCCTGCAGGCCCTCGATGACCCCTCAGCCCCGCTCCAGTGATGCCGTCAGCGCTGAAGCCCTGGCGCCGCGGTTGAAGCGCTGGATCGACACCGTGCTGGTGATCGATGTCTTCCTGGTGATCGCGGGGGCGATCTGGTTCGCCCTGGCGGTGGCCCTGCACAGCCAGCATGTGGAGGCTCCACTGCAGCTGCTTCAGCGGCTCTGGGATCCCCTGTTCACACCGGCGATCGGCCTGCTGATGGCGGCTGCCCTGGTCAGTGGGCTGCTGGGCTGGTGGCAGCGGCAAGGGCTGAGTCGAGATCGGGGTAGCGAAAAGTGAAGCCCTGGGGCTCCAGCCGCTCAGAGACCACCTGCTGGCCTTCCAGCACCACCGCGGCTCCGTCCCCGAGCATCAACTGAAGCACCGGCGCGGGCACCGGCAGCAGGCTGGGACGCTTCAGCACCCGGCCAAGGGCAGCTGCGAAAGGGCCCATGCGCATGGGCTGGGGAGCCACGGCGTTGTACACCCCCTCGTAGGCCGGGGTCTCCAGGGCGGTGGCAATCAGCACGCAGAGGTCGCTGCGTTGAATCCAGCTCATCCACTGGCGGCCGGAGCCGATCGGACCGCCCAGGCCCGCGCGGAACACCGGCAGCATCTTGCCGAGGGCTCCCCCATCGGGGCCGAGCACGATGCCGATCCGCAGCTTCACCACCCGGCAGTCGGCGGGAGCCTGATCGGCAGCCGCCTCCCACTCGCGGCAGAGCTCGCCAAGGAAATCAGGCGCCGCAGGGCTGGACTCACTGAAGCAGGCGTCCTCGCTGCTGCCGTAGTAGCCCACGGCGGAACCGCTCACCAGCACCCGGCCGGGCCGGGGATGGGCCCGGAGCGCCTCCACCAGAGCACTGGTGCTGTCCAGGCGGCTGTCGATCAGCCTGCGCCGCTGCTCCTCGCTCCAGCGCTTCTCCGCGATCGGCTCCCCGGCCAGATTCACCGCACCCTCCGCCTCGGCCACGGCAGCGAGCAGGGCAGGCTCGCGCCAGGAGGCCGCCAGGGCCGGATCCGCCTGGATTCGCCGCAGGCCCGGGTGCTCCAGCCCCGCCAGGGGCTGACTCTGGCGGCTCACCACCACCAGCTGGTGCCCCCTAGCGAGCAGGAGGGGCACCAGCTCGCGCCCCACGAACCCCGTACATCCCAGCAGCAGCAGTCTCACGGGCCCAGGCAACACACACCATCCCCGAGGCTAAGGGGGGCCCCAGGCCGCCCGGCAGGACCTAGCGTGAACTCAGAGCAGTGACGACTGTCCATGGCCCAGATCCCAACGGATGCCACCGCCCCCAAGGCCACTCCCATCAAGAAAGGCACCCTGGTGAAGGTCAGCAAGAGCGCCTACCTGGGCAGTCTTGAAGCGGCCGCCAGCGATCCCACTCCCCCCGACTATCTGTTCGAAGGCCCCGGCGAAGTGCTGGCCCTCAACGGTGACTACGCCCAGTTGCGCTGGCGCCTGCCGGTGCCGGACGTGTGGCTGCGGCTCGATCAGCTCGAGGCCTGCTGAAGGCCGATCTAGTCATCATCGGATCTCGGCTCCTATTCAGAGATCGAGGCGGCGGCGTTCCTCCTTGAGGCGACTGCGCCGCTGTTTGGCCTCCCGCAGCATCTCTCGGCCATCGTGCAGGTAGCTGTCGACGTAGCCCATGGTGTAGCGCTCCAGCTCCAGCAGGGCGTCCTGCACCTGGCTGAGGCAGTGGTAGAGGCTGAGGCCAAACCCCCGGGCTTCGCTCGGGCAAGGGAGCGAGCGGTAGAGGGCCTCAACCCTGTCCATTCGGCTTTTGCTCTGCTCCAGGTAGGCGCAGAACGCCTCCATCAGGCTGTCGTCGTAGGGATCGGCGGCCAGAGAGCGCAACTGGCTTGGGAAGGGGTTGATCACCTGGGCAAGCAATCGATCGATCGGCCCATAGACCTGCTGCAACCAGCCCAGCAGGGCCCCGTCACGGTCAACGCCGCGATGGGCTGGTGTGGCGACGCTCGAGCCGCACCGCCTGCTCCGGGCTGAGGGTTGCCGGCTGAGGTCATAGGTGCGGCGGCGTTCGCTATCCCCCAGAACCGCCCAGGCGGCATTGATCGCCAGGATTGCGGTGTCGTCCCCCCCGGCATCGGGATGGTGCCGCTTGACCAGGGCTCGGTACGCGGCCTTGATCGCATCCGCCCCCGCCGTGGCTGGCACGCCCAGGACGGCATAGAAATCGCTGCTGGCCAAGGCTGCCTTCAAGGGGGGTGATGGCGGCTGGAGCCATCATGGCAAGGGCACCAGCCATGAAAAAGCCCCCTGACGGGGGCGGTGGTGTGTGAGGGCTTGAACGAACTAGAGCAGCAGGCTCAGAACTTGAAGGTGGTCTGCACGAGACCGCCGAAGTTGCTGAAGCTGTTGTCGTAGCCGGTGAGCTGACCCAGGGGACGGCTCAGGTAGAAGATCGCCGGGGTCACGGCAATGTTGTCGGTGACCTGGAACTTGTACCACCACTCCCAGACGTAGTTGCCATCGGCGGGGGTGGTGTTGCCGGAGTCGTCGCTGCCGCGGGAGAGAGCCGTGGCGAAGACGGGCTGACCGACAGCCATACCGGCAGCGTTGCCCTTGGCGAACAAATCGTTCCACTGCAGGCCGACGAACCAGCTCTGGCTCGTGCTCACGTAGGGGTCGACGTACTCAACCCCATCGGTGTTGTTCCCATTGCTGGAGAGACTGTTGATGCCCCAGCCAAGGCTGATCGAAGGGATCCAGCCACTGGTCTTGGGTTGCCAATAGGCGTTGGCGGCGAAGTTGTTCGACTCACCATCCACCAGGAACCAGCTGTTGCTGGCCACGAAGTTGGTGCCACGACGGAAGTTGGTGGCCTTCTGACCATAACGATAAGCCAACGACACGTTCCACTGGGGAGCCGTGTAGTTCAGCTGAGCCAGGAAGTTCCCGCGTGCACAATCGGTGCCGATGCCGCCTTCGCTGCTCGAGCAGACGTTCTCGTTACCATCAAACGCCTGGCCGGAACTGCCTTGCTGAGCCACATAGCTGGCGGAGGCACTGAACCGACCACGGCCCTTCTCCACATTCTGTTTCCAGATCACAGCGCCCAAGGCACCGGTGGCTTTGTTGTAAACGCCGGGGGCGCCCCAGAGCTGGAAGACATCAAGGATCTTGTCACCGTTTCCGCTGCCATACAGCGACGGGGTGACAGCGACCGACTCCGTATTCCTGGCCTTGGGACCAACAATGAAGGTGAAATCGCGACCCACAGGGAAGCGATAGTAAAGACGATCAATTCCGATGGAATCGGTTCCGCCAATGCCGCCGCTCGCCACATCCAGGGCCGTGAGATTCACGCCATTGCCGCTGAACGCGTTATCGAAGTTACCGGAACGCAGACGGGTATAGAGGAGGTCCTTGCCGGTGAAGCTGGTGAGCAGGTTCAGCCGGAGGTCGTAGTTGAAGGTGGTGGCGCCGTACTGAGCATTGTACTTTTCAGCAGCATCACGGCTGCCAAAAGTGGGCGACGAACCGAAGACACCGGCACCGGGGCGATCACCGCTGGCATTGACAGCGCCTACAACGAAGGTGGCCTGACCCTGAAGTTTGGTGGTAGTGGAGAACTGGGTCGCCTCCAATTCACCAACCTTGGCTTCAAGGCGATCCACACGGCCGCGCAGGATGGCAAGTTCCTTCTCGAACTCCTTGAGCAGACGACGCAGCTCGTCGGTCACTTCGGTGATCCGATCGAGGCAGGCGTTGAGCAGAGCGGCGGCTTCCCAGCGGCTCAGGGGCTTCTTGCCGCGGAAGGTGCCGTCGGGATAACCGGCGACGCAACCGTAGCGCTC
>NZ_JAGQBY010000150.1:0-7558 GCF_024345875.1 Synechococcus sp. EJ6-Ellesmere | reverse complement strand
GCGGAATTGCCGGCCCCGAAAGCCCGTTGGCCGGGATCGAGCACGTCGATCACCTGACCATCAAGGTCGATCAGGGTGTGATAGCTCACCTGATCGTCATCCCTGGGATGGGGGGTCTGGAAGGTGCGCAGGGCTGAGCCGATCCCATACACAGTTTCATGCAGGACCACCACCTGGGGAGTGGGATCGGTCGGATGGCCGAAGGCATCGCGCTCGAAGCGCACCCCGTAATTGCTGGGGTCGATCGGCAGGCGCCGTCGACGCTCGGGCAACGCCGCGAGCTCCCCCTCCAGCCGCTGGCGCAGCCGCGGGTCGAGGTCGACACACTGACGGGCCAGGGGGCTGACCCAGGCCGGCCGTGGTGGCGGCAGGGGCGAGGGCCGCCGGGGCGGAGAATCTCGTGAGGGTTGCGGCTGGGTGACCTGCTCGAGCAGTTGCAGCAGCGAAGGGCGGCTGGCGGCCTCGGAGCTGGCGGTGAGATCACGGCCCAGCCAGCCCAGGCAGCCAAGGCCCAGGATCACCGCTCCGCCCAGAAGACCCATGGCCAGGGGCTTACCGCGCAGACGCTGCAGAAGGGTGTTCAACATGGCACCACTCCCAGCCACTGGCGGCGGCGCTGCTCCGCCTCGGGTCCGGCAGCAGGATCCACCAGCAGCCGCCAACTCTCGATCGCCGGCGCCGCTGCGGTGATGGCCAGGGTGCGCAGACGCCCACGCCTGCTGATGGTGATCGCCTGGCACTGCTGTTCCTGCAGCAGCGGAGCCAGATCTTCTGGCTTGCGCAGGCGAAGACCATCCAGGGCAATCAGCTCATCGCCCAGCACCAGGCCGGCCTCCTGGGCGGGCCCACCGCGCACCACTCGAACCACCTCCAGGGCTCCTCCCTGCAGCGAAGACTTCAGACCGAGATTGGCCGCCGAGGCCCGCTGGGGCTCCAGCATCAGACCCACTTCCTGGAGGTAGGCGGGCAGATCGGGATCCTCAAAGCCATCCAACCAGGCGGGCAGGCGATCGGCCAGACCAGGCGAGCGGGCGCTGAAGGCCTCCAGCAGGTCGTGCTCCCGGTAGCCCCGGCCCCAGCGGCCCAGACGGGCCCAGAGATCCCGCAGCACCTGGGCCAGACACGATCCCGAGCGGCGCAACTCCAGATCGAGGACCAGTGAGAGGATGGCTCCCTTGAGGTAGTAACTGATCTGATTGTCGTCGCTGTTGGCCTCACGCCGGTAGAGCTTCACCCAGGCCTCCTCGGAGCTCTGGCGCAGGCTCTGCCCACCAAGACGACCTGGGATGAGCAGGTAACGGCTGAGATCGGTACCTAAATCGTGCACGACATCATCTTCGCTCGATAAACCAGCCAAGTGCGGCAGGAGCTGGTCGAAATAGCTGGTGACCCCTTCGGCGAACCACAGACCGGGCACGATCACGGGCCTGTCGTAGTCGATCGGGCAGAGGGCAGCGGGCCTGAGCCGGCGCACATTCCACTGGTGGAGATACTCGTGGGCCACCAGCTGCAGCAGCTGGCGATAGCCCTCGGGCTTGAGCAGGGTCTGGCGGCCGAACTGCAGCACTGTGGAGGTGTCGTGTTCCAGACCTCCGTAGCCCTGATCGAGCAGATGCAGCACGAACAGGTACTCGGGAGCGGCAGGTGCGGACTCGCCCATCAACCGGCAACAGGCCTCACACACCGCCGCCACGTCCTGCAGCAGCGTGGGGTGGGCCTTGAGCAGGCTGTCCGGCGCGGTGGCCTCCCAGCAGACCCAGCGATGGGGCACTCCGGCCACGCTGAACCGGTGCTCACGGTGGGGCCCCGTTTCCACCGGGGTGTCCACCAGCTGATCGAAGTCGGCCAACAGCCAGGTCCCATCGGCCTGAAGCGGCAAGGGCACGAAGGCCTGCCAGCCCGCCGGCAAGCGCAGGCTCAGGCGGTGGGGGGTCCAGCGTTCTCCCTCGACCTGCAGCGCCAGGGCCGCAAGGGCCAGAAAGCCGTGGTCGCCATCGAGGTGGCAGGTGCGCACGGTCAGGTCGGAGGCCAACACGTCGTAGTGGATCTCCAGCGGCTGCAGTGATGGCAGCTCAAGCCGCCAGCCGGCGGGATCACTACGGCTCGGCAGCAGGCGTTCTGTTCCCTGGCGAATCTCCAGGGCTTCCAGGTGACGGACGTAATCGCGGATCAGGTAGGAGCCCGGTGTCCAGGCGGGCAGACGCAGGCGCAGCACCTTGGTGGCCGGCGTGAAGCGGAGGCTGACATGGACCAGATGGCGGTGGGGCTCGCTCAGGTCCAGAGAAAGTTCAACCACCCGGCCTTCAGGACACCAGTTCGATCGAGGCCATCGGCAGCTCAAGGGCAGCGTCCTGCAAGGCGAGCCGGGCGGCATAGCGCCGGGTGAGGCGGCCCAGGAAAGTCTGCAGGGGACGGGAACGGCTCAGTCGCTGCAGATCGCCGAGAAGGGCGAAACTGCCGTCGGTCTGGCGGCACCAACCGATCCACTGCTCCCCGGCGAAGCGAACCTTGAGATCAACCGGGGTGGGCTCCCCGGCAAAGCCTTCGAGCACACCGGCACGGATCGGGTCACAACCGAGGTCGGCCAGGGAGGCTGCCAGCAGATCCAGATCGCGGATCAC
Source organism: Synechococcus sp. EJ6-Ellesmere (assembly GCF_024345875.1). Classification (NCBI taxonomy): domain Bacteria; kingdom Bacillati; phylum Cyanobacteriota; class Cyanophyceae; order Synechococcales; family Synechococcaceae; genus Synechococcus; species Synechococcus sp. EJ6-Ellesmere. The sequence goes on along the minus strand of NZ_JAGQBY010000150.1, from coordinate 4,937 downwards.
CGTTGGCAGGATGGAGAGATGGGACAAGACGCCAATGCCCGCTTCGCCAGACCCTAGCGATCCGCCCGGTTGTGTCCAGTGGCCGTTGGCACAGCCCTGGCCCCCGCAAGCCAACGAGCTGCGGCTTGGGGTGATGGCCTCCGGGGAGGGCTCCAACTTTGAAGCGCTGGTGGCGGCCTGCCGTGAAGGGCCCCTGCGGGGCCGGGTGCTCCAGCTGGTGGTGAACAATCCCGGCTGCGGCGCCCAGGAGCGGGCCCGTCGGCTGGGGATCCCCTGTGCCTTGGTGGATCACCGCCGACACCGAAGCCGTGAGGAGCTGGATGGCGCCCTGATCGAAACCTTCGCGGCCACCGGTGTGGATCTGGTGGTGATGGCCGGCTGGATGCGGATCGTCACCCCGCTCCTGATCGGCGCCTTCCCCTCGCGCCTGATCAACATCCATCCATCGTTGCTGCCCAGCTTCCGGGGCCTCGATGCCGTGGGCCAGGCCCTCGCTGCAGGAGTCACCCTCAGCGGCTGCACCGCTCACCTCGTGACCGAGGACCTCGACGGAGGCCCGATCCTGGCCCAGGCCACCGTTCCGGTGCTCCCCGGCGACGACCGCGACACTCTGGCAGCCCGGATTCACCAGCAGGAACACCGCCTGCTGCCCCTGGCCGTGGCCCTCGCCGCCGCTCGGCTCAGGGATAGAACGGGAGCAGCGGCAAACCCATCGACGCCGGCAGGCCGGCCATCAGATTGAGGCACTGCACCCCCTGTCCCGCCTGGCCCTTGACCAGGTTGTCGACGGCGCTCATCAGGATCAGCTGGCCCGTGCGACTGTCGACCTGAACCGAGAGCAGGGCCCGGTTGGTCTGGCGGGTCCATTTGGTGGAGGGGTAGGTGCCCACTGGCAGCACCTCCACGCAGGGGCTGTGGCGATAGGCGGCCTGAAGCACGGTGGTGCAGTCTTCGGCGGTCAGGCCCGGATCCCGCAGCCGCCCGTAGACCGTGGCCAGCAGACCCCGCACCATCGGCATCAGGTGCGGAGTGAACTGCAGCTGGATCGGCTGCCCCGCCACCTGGCTGGCGGTCTGCTCGATCTCGCTGGTGTGGCGGTGCCCCACCACGCCGTAGGGAGCCACGGCCTCGCCCGCTTCCGCCAGGAGCAGAGTCTCCTTGGCGGCTCGGCCACCGCCGGAGGTGCCGGTCTTGGCATCGATGATGATGCCGCTGCGATCGATCAGACCCTGCTTGAGGAAGGGCAGCAGCGGCAAGAGGCTGGCGGTGGGGAAACAACCAGGGGCCGCCACCAGCCGCGCCGCGCTGACACGCTTCTCCTCCCACTCCACCAGGCCATAGACCGCCTCGGCGCAGAGAACGTCATCGTGACGCTCAAACCGTTCGGCCTCGCTGGAGTACACCTCCTTCCACTGGGCCAGGGAGCGATAGCGGTAGTCGGCGGAGAGATCCACCACCTTCACCCCCCTCTCCAGCAGGGCGGGCACCAGCTGGGAGGCCAGCCCACTGGGAAGGCTGAGCACCGCGAAGTTGGCCTCAGCGGCGATTGCCTCGGGGTCGGGGGCCCGCACCACCGGGTTGCCCTCCAGGGGCAGGAAGGGAACCAGCTCGCTCCAGGCGTGGCCGGCACTGCGCTCACCCCCCAGATAACTGACCACGAATTCGGGGTGGTGATGGAGCAGGCGCAGGGTCTGAAGGCCGCCATAGCCGCTGGCGCCGATCACCGCGACGCGCCGGGCTGCTGTGGGGCTGACCATGCCGGAGGATCTGGGGCGCTGATCGTACCGGGCCCCCGCTCACGTTGAGCCAGCAAGTGATAGAGAATGCCTGATACCCGGTTCAGCTGTTCTGACTGTTCGCTCCGAGCGTTCCGCTCCCCTCGCCGGCGTCTCTGACGCCCCCCCACTCGCTGATCCGGGCCACGACCCGATCCGTTTCGATTCGATCGGCGATGCCCTCGCCGGCATCCGTAACGGCGAAATGATCGTCGTCGTCGATGATGAAAATCGCGAAAACGAAGGTGATCTGATCTGCGCGGCCCAGTTCGCCACTCCCGAGCAGATCAACTTCATGGCCACCGAAGCCCGTGGCCTGATCTGCCTGGCGATGGAAGGGGAGCGCCTCGACGCCCTCGAGCTGCCGCTGATGGTCGACCGCAACACGGACAGTAACCAGACCGCCTTCACCGTCAGCGTCGATGCCGGGCCCGAAAACGGCGTGAGCACGGGCATCAGCGCCGACGACCGCGCCCGCACGATCCAGGTGGCGATCCATCCGGCCAGCCGCCCGGCGGACCTGCGCCGGCCGGGCCACATCTTTCCCCTGCGGGCCCGCCAGGGCGGCGTGCTCAAGCGGGCGGGTCACACCGAGGCGGCCGTCGATCTCGCCCGTCTCTCCGGCCTCTACCCCGCAGGGGTGATCTGCGAGATCCAGAACCCTGATGGCTCGATGGCCAGGCTGCCCCAACTGGCGAGCTACGCCCGGCGCCATGGCCTGCGCCTGATCAATATCGCCGACCTGATCAGCTACCGGCTGGAAACGGAACGCTTCGTGCGCCGCCAGGCCGAAGCCGAAATGCCGAGTGCCTTCGGTCAGTTCCGGGCGATCGGATACCGCAACGAGCTCGACGACAGCGAGCATGTGGCGATCGTCAAAGGGCACCCCGAGCTGGCCAGCGGACCGGTGCTGGTGCGAGTGCACTCGGAATGCCTCACCGGCGACGCTTTCGGCTCCCTGCGCTGCGATTGCCGGCCCCAGCTGGAGGCGGCCCTGCGCATGATCGAAGCCGCCGGCGAGGGGGTGGTGGTGTATCTGCGCCAGGAGGGTCGGGGCATTGGCCTGATCAACAAGCTCAAGGCCTACAGCCTTCAGGATGGCGGCCTTGACACCGTCGAGGCCAATGAGCGCCTCGGCTTTCCCGCCGACCTGCGCAACTATGGCGTCGGTGCCCAGATTCTCAGCGATCTGGGGGTTCATCACCTGCGCCTGATCACCAACAACCCACGCAAGATCGCCGGCCTCGGCGGCTACGGGCTGCGGGTGGAAGACCGGGTGCCGCTGGTGATGGATCCGGGCCAGCACAACGCCGCCTACCTGCTCACCAAACAGACCAAACTCGGCCATCTGATGCACTCCGGCCCGGCCCGGGAGCACACCGGGGCGGGCGGGCCCACAGCGGTGATCTCCTGGAGCGCCACGACCATGGCGCCGGAGCAGGCGGAAGCCGAGCACTGGCCCCAGCTGCGGCAGTGGGCCAGCCAGAGGGGGCTGGAGCTGCTGCGGGAGGAGCATCCCCGCCTGCTGGCCCTGCTGGGGCAACCTCAGCTTGCGCTGTTGCTCGCCCAGCAGGCCGGAGGGGACCAGCGCCTGGCCGAGGCTGATCTGCTCTCAGCCCTGACCTTGATGGCCGGCTGGGCCGGCACCAGGGCCGTGAGCCTGCTGCTGAGTCCCGATGCCCAGCGCAGCGCCCACCCCAGCTCCACCCTTGAGCCCGAGCGCCGGCCATTGCAGGAGCTCACTCAGGTGAGCCCCCAGCTGGTGACCACTCCCGGTGCCTTCGTGCGCTGGGGCTGAGCACCCAGCCGGAGCATGCAACCTCAGGGCAGGATCGTCACTTTGTTGATGCGGGTGCCCTTGCGGATCGCCAGCACCACATCCACATTGCTGGCCTGACCAAACACGGTGTGGACCCCATCCAGCTGGGGCTGGGTGTCATGGCAGAGGAAGAACAGGCTGCCGCCGGTGTCCTTGCCCGAATGGGCCATCGAGAGGGTGCCCGCCTGGTGCTTGCGGCTGTTGATCTCACAAGGAATCTTGTAGCCGGGGCCGCCGGTGCCGGGCATGCCACTGGCGCCGGCGCGGGTGTTGGGGCAACCGCCCTGCGCCATGAAGCCATCGATGACGCGGTGAAACGCCAGGCCGTCATAGAAGCCCGATTCGGCCAGCTTGACGAAGTTCGCGACACTGCCGGGGGCATCGGTGTCGAACAATTCGAGTTCCACCGTGCCTGCATCGGTCTCCATCAAAGCTTTGGTCATGGGGCTCAGAGCAAAAGCGGACTGTATCGAGTCTCGGGTAGAACGGTCCCCAGTCCTGCACGGGGCTTTCCCCTTCAGTCGGTCAAGCCCATGAGCCCCAACGTCGCTGCTTCGAGCCAGGGCCTCGACCTGAGCCGCGCACGCCTGGGGGTCCTCGGTGGCAGCGGGCTCTATGCCATCGAAGGGCTTGAGGACATCCGTGAACTCACGGTGGACACGCCCTTCGGGCCACCATCGGACGACCTGCGCCTGGGGAGGATCGGGGGGCTGGAGGTGGTGTTCCTCGCGCGCCACGGACGCCACCACAACCACCTGCCCACAGAGGTGCCCTACCGGGCCAACCTCTGGGCCCTGCGCTCGCTGGGCGTGCGCTGGATCCTCTCCTGCTCCGCCGTGGGATCTCTGCAGGATCCCCTGCGGCCCCTCGACATGGTGGTGCCGGATCAGTTCATCGACCGCACCCACTCCAGGCCCGTGAGCTTCTTCGGCGGCGGCGCCGTGGCCCATGTGGGCATCGCTGATCCGTTCTGCCCGAGCCTCAGCCGGCTGCTGGCCGATGTGGCTGAAAGCCTGATGCCGGCGGGCCGCCAGCTGCACCGCCGCGGCACCTATCTCTGCATGGAAGGGCCGGCCTTCTCCACCCGTGCCGAATCGAACCTCTACCGCAGCTGGGGCTGCTCGGTGATCGGCATGACCAACCACAGCGAGGCCCGCCTGGCCCGGGAAGCCGAGATGGCCTATGCCACCCTGGCCATGGTCACCGACTACGACTGCTGGCACGGGGATCACGCCTCGGTGACCGTGGATCTGGTGATCGAGAACCTGCACGCCAACGCAGCCCTGGCCCAGCAGATCGTGGCGGTGGCGGCGGAGAGGATCGATGCCCCGAGGCCGCTCAGC
>NZ_JAGQBY010000015.1:0-30884 GCF_024345875.1 Synechococcus sp. EJ6-Ellesmere | reverse complement strand
CCCTGATGACCCCGAAAGAGCAGGTGCCGGCTGACACCCGCCGCAAACTCGACCTGTTCACCTCCCCCTACTGGGGGCCCTTCGAAACGGCCGCTGCAGCTCAGGCCAGCTGAGCACCGAGCTGCTCCAGGGCCTGCCGCACCTGGCCGTCGTGGGCGCTCAGGGCTGCATCGGCCTGCTCGGGGCTCAGACCGGCCGCGGCCATCACCAGGGCCCGCTTGACTGAACCGCCAGCGGCAGCGAGCAGCTCGGATCCCCGCTCACGCTCCACCCCGGCCAGGTCCCTGAGGATGCGCAGGGCACGGTCTTCCAGCTTGCTGTTGGTGACGGCCACATCCACCATGCGGTTGCCGTACACCTTGCCCAGCCGCACCATCACCCCGGTGGAGATGATGTTCAGAGCCATCTTGGTGGCCGTGCCCGCCTTGAGGCGCGTGGAGCCGGTGAGCAGCTCCGCCCCGGTGACCAGCCGGATGTCGATGGTGCAGGGCATCGGCGCCTGCTCTTGCGGGACGCAGGCCATGGCGATCGCCAGGGCGCCGAGGGAGCGGGCATGCTCCAGGCCGCCGAGCACGTAGGGGGTGGTGCCGCCAGCAGCGATGCCCACCAGGGCGTCAGCGGGAGTGAAGCCCCGCTCGATCAGATCATCACGGCCGGCTTCGCGCAGGTCCTCAAGGCCTTCGGAACTGCGCAGCAGAGCCGGTGCACCGCCGGCAAGCACACCCTGAACAAGCTCCGGGGGGGTGCAGAAGGTGGGAGGACACTCGGCCGCATCGAGGACGCCGAGGCGCCCGGAAGTGCCGGCACCGAGGTAGAACAGCCGGCCGCCTGAGCGCAGGCGAGCGCTGATGGCCTCCACCGCCTCAGCCAGGGCCGGTGCCGCCGCCTCCATGGCCAGCAGCGCCTTCTCGTCTTCCCTGCAGAACAGATCGACCAGTTCGCTGGAGCTGAGCTGATCGAGGCTGGCACTGGCTGGGTTGGCCTGCTCGGTGAGCAGATGGCCACGGTCGGGGGCGGCGGATCCAGCCAGGGCGGCGCCCGGTTCAGGGGGAATCACAGCAGGCCCTCCAAGCGGCGGCGGAAGGCTTCGAGCTCGGCATTTTCGGGGCTGCTCTCCTCGCCGCTGTCCTGGGGAGCGGCAGAGCGGCTGGGCTCGTCCTTCCAGTGGGTCAGATCCATGTTCCGCTCCGGCGGAGCAATCAGCAGGCGCTCTTCCGGGGAGCTGGGCAGGAAGCCGGAAGGCACGAAACGGGCCTCATAGCCCGCCTGGCCGCAGAACAGCTCCATCTCCTCCCGCTCGATCGCCTCCACGCTCGGGACGGGGAAATCCTGGGCCTCGAGCAGACCCGCATAGCGCTCGGCATCGTCCCGTTCCTCGAACAGCAGCACAACGGTGCGGCCATTCAGCTCCAGGGAGTGAATGCCTTCGTTGTCGGTGCCTGCTTCGAACAGCAGCACATGGACGGGCATGAAGCGAACCAATCCCAGCCGCTCAGTGTCCCATTGATTGTCGCCTGCGCTGTAGGGCCTTTCAGCCATCGCGGGACAACTCCTCCAGCCGTCTGTAGAGCGCCACTTCGGCGTCGCTGATCTGCTCCGGCAGAACGATGCGCAGCTCGACCAGCTGATCGCCGCGCCGCTCTCCCTGGCTGAGGCCAAGACCCCGCAGGCGCAGCAGCCGACCACTGGAGGAGCAGGGTGGCACCGTGAGCTGCACCCGCCCCTCGAGAGTGGGCACCACCACCTTGCAGCCCAGGGCCGCTTCGGCTGGCGACAGCTCCAGGTCGTAGTGCACCCGCAGGCCGTCGATGCGCAGACCATCAGGGCGGCGCACCCGCAGCTGCAGGAAATGGTCGGCCCCGCCCGGGGCGACACCGGCCAGGCGCAGGCGCCAGCCATCTCCGGCCAGGGGAGGTGTCCAGAGCTCCACCGCCAGGCCACCTGGAAGCTCCAGCTCCAGCCGGGTGCCGGCGAGGGCCTGCTCGGGGCTGAGATCCACCACCGTCTCCAGATCGTTGGCGGCCTGAACCGGCGGTGGTGGGGGCGGGGCGTGGGTCACCTCGACCCCTGGCTCCTCCCGAGGCCGAGAGGGTTCCGGCCGCTCCTGCTCGAGATCGGCCTCTGTCTCCCCGGGTGCATCCGGACGAGACTGTCGGCCGAACAGGGCATCGAGATAGTCGTCGAAGTCGGGGAAACCCGTAGTGAAGGGATCGGCGCGCTCGGCCCTCAGCGATCCGGGATCCCGCCCGGATTCCCAGGCCTGGCGGCGGCGTGGATCCGAGAGCACGGCATAGGCCTCGTTGACCCGCTTGAAACGCTCCTCGGCCACCGGATCGTTGCCGTTGAGATCCGGATGCCAACGGCGCGCCTGGGCACGAAAGCCGCGCTTGAGGGCCGCGGCATCGGCCCCCGGGCTCAGCCCGAGGACCGCCCAGTAGTCATCACCGACTGTGGCGGTGGGGCTGCGGCTCACCGTCTTCAGTCCTCAGCCCAGGGATCGTCGGCCCTGGGACTGGGGCGCCGGCGCCCTTCGGCGGCCGGTTCATAGCGATCAGAGCGATCGGGGCGTGGAGGCTCCCGGCGGGGAGGCTCGGGCCTGGAGCGCTCCAACCGTGGACTTTCGTAGGAGGAGTAGCCCTCCTCCCGGTAGCCGCCGTTGCGGGACGGGGGAGCCCATGGATCCCCTCCCCAGCGCTCGGAGGGGCCGGGACGAGAGCGGTCCCACTCGTCCCAGTCGTCTTCGTCAGAGAAGAGGTCGTCCTTGATCGAGCCCAGGGTGTTTTTGAGGCCCTGCAAGGGGCCCGACTCCGTCTTGCGTTCGCTGATCAGACGGCGATTGAGACCATAGAGGGCTTCCTGCAACTGACTGACAGCCAGATCGAGTTCGGCCGGGTCGGAATCGTCGAGCAGGACCTGCACCTCGCGCAGAGCCATCTCCACGGAGCGCTGCTGCCTCTCAGCGCCGTAGGGACCGAGCTCGAGGGCGGCATCCCGCAGACGGCGCTCCGCCTGGGCCACCAGGGTCTGGGCCCGGTTGAGCCGATCCACCGCCACCCGCTTGCGCCGGTCTTCGGCGGACTTGCGCTGAGCCTCCTCCAGCAGCGCCTGAATCTCCTGTTCACTGAGGTTGGAGCCCCCTTGAATGCTCACGCTCTGCTGACGGCCAGTGGTGCGGTCGGTGGCCGACACCTGCAGCAGGCCGTTGGCGTCGATGTCGAGCGACACCTGCACCTGGGGCACACCCCGGGGGGCGGGCGGAATGCCCGAAAGCCGGAAGCGCCCCAGCGATTTGTTATCCACCGCCATCTGGCGCTCCCCCTGGAGCACATGGATCTCCACTGCCGACTGGTTGGCCTCGGAGGTGCTGAACACATCCGATCGGCGCACGGGAATGGGGGTGTTGCGCGGGATCAGCACCTTCATCACCCCGCCGATCGTCTCCAGGCCGAGCGAGAGGGGGGTGACGTCGTTGAGCATCAGATCACGCAGATCGCCGGTGAGGATGCCGGCCTGCACCGCCGCACCGATGGCCACCACCTCATCGGGATTGACCGACTGACAGGGTTCGCGCGGAATCAGGGTGCGCACCATCTCCTGAACCATCGGCATGCGGGTGCTGCCGCCCACCAGCACCACGTCGTCGATGTCATCGGCCGTGAGACCTGAATCACGCAGGGCCCTCTGCACTGGACGCATCAGGCGATCAAGCAGATCGGGGCAGAGGGACTCGAAGGTGCGCCGCTCGAGGCTGGTCTCGATGTGCAGGGGTCCTTCGGGGCCCGTGGCGATGAACGGCAGCGAGATCGGAGTGGTGGTGACGCCGGAGAGCTCCTGCTTGGCCTTTTCGGCCGCCTCGCTCAGCCGCTGCAGAGCCTGGCGGTCCCGGCGCAGATCCATCTGATGACGGGCCTCGAAGGCCTCCGAGAGCCAGTCGACGATCCGCAGGTCCCAGTCATTGCCGCCCAGCTGGGTGTCGCCGCTGGTGGCCTTCACATCGAAGACGCCATTGGCGATGCGCAGCACCGACACATCGAAGGTGCCGCCACCCAGGTCGAACACCAGCACACGCTTGACCGCACTGCGGTCGAAGCCATAAGCCAGGGCCGCGGCTGTGGGTTCATTCAGGATCCGCTCCACCGTGAGCCCCGCCAGACGGCCGGCGTCGCGCGTGGCCTGGCGCTGGGCATCATTGAAATAGGCGGGAACGGTGATCACTGCCGCTTCCACCGCTTCGCCCAGGTAGGTGGCGGCGTCGTCGACGAGTTTGCGCAGAATGCTGGCGAGCAGCTCCTCGGGGGCATACTCCCGCTCGGTGACGGGGCAGACGATGCGGACATTGCCCTGGTCGTTGGCCCGCACGGTGTAGGGCACGGCCAGGCTGCCGTCGTCGAGTTCGTCCCAGCTGCGGCCGACGAAGCGCTTGAGGTTGGCGAAGGTGTTGCGGGGGTTGAGCACCAGCTGGCGGCGGGCGAGCTGCCCCACCAGCAACTCCTGATCACGGCTGAAGCCCACCACCGACGGTGTGGTGCGACCCCCTTCGGCATTGGCGATCACCTGGGGCCGACCGCCCTCCAGCACCGCCACCACCGAATTGGTGGTGCCCAGGTCAATGCCAACGATCCGGCCCATGCATCCCCAAAGCGAAGCCCCAAACTACCGGCTTCCTGGCCGGAAGCCTGCGGGGCGGCTGCGCCCTGAGCCGCTCAATCCCGGCCGGTGTTAAGGCGTTCTTAGTGGTCGCGGGCCTGGATCGCAACCTAGGTTCTGACCATGGGCAGCCACTGCAGGCCACTCGTCTTCTCTTCTGTAGCTCCATGGTGATCCGATCTGAATCGGGCCAGGATCAGTTCACCTTGCGCAGACGCCCCTGGGCGGAACGCAGCATCGATAGCGGCTTCAAGCTGCTCACGATCGTGCTGGCGTCCCTGGTGGCCGTGGTGCTGCTCGGCATCTTCCTCACGGTGTTCAACGGGGCCAGGGAGGCGATGGCCACCTTCGGCCTTTCGTTCCTGGTCACCTCAGGCTGGGATCCGGTCAACAGCCAGTACGGCGCCTTCACAGCGATCTACGGCACTCTCGTGTCATCGCTGCTGGCGCTGTTCATTGCCGTACCGCTGGGGGTGGGAACCGCCATCTTCATCACCGAAAATCTGATTCCGCGCACCTGGCGCGAGCTGATCGGCGTGATGGTGGAACTGCTGGCAGCAATCCCCTCGGTGGTCCTGGGTCTTTGGGCCATCTTCGTGATGGAGCCGCTGCTCAGGCCGTTCCTCAGTTTCCTGCACCAGAGCCTCGGCTGGTTTCCCCTGTTCTCAACGGCCCCCAAGGGACCCGGGATGGCCCCGGCGGTCCTGATTCTCGTGGTCATGATCCTGCCGATCATCACCGCCATTTCCCGGGATGCTCTCAACCAGGTGCCCCAGGAGCTGCGCCAGGGGGCCTACGGCGTGGGCAGCACCCGCTGGACCGCCATCTTCAATGTGATCCTGCCGGCGGCCATCTCCTCAATCATCGGTGGCGTGATGCTGGCTCTGGGCCGTGCCATGGGTGAAACGATGGCCGTGACCATGATCATCGGCAACTCGATGAACTTCAGCTGGTCACTGCTGGCGCCGGGCAACACCATCTCAGCGATGCTTGCCAACCAGTTCGGCGAGGCCGATGGCATCCAGGTGTCGGCCCTTCTCTATGCAGCTTTCATTCTGATGCTGCTCACCTTTGCCGTGAACATCCTCGCCCAATGGATCGTTCGCAAGTTCAGCCTGAGCTACAACTGAGCAGCCCGCCATGACCCTTGCCACACCAGCCCGTCCAGCCCGCTCGCTGCACTTCAATCCGGGGCTGAGGCGCAACCGCACCGACAAGCTCTTCACCTTGATTGCCGGGCTGTTCAGTCTGATCGCGGTGCTCCCTCTCATCCTGGTACTGATCTATGTGCTGATCCAGGGGGGCAAGCTGATCAGCGTCAACCTCTTCACCCAGCTTCCTCCGGCCCCTGGCCTTGAAGGAGGCGGCATCGCCAACGCCATCATCGGCACCTTCGTGGTCACCCTGGTGGCCTCCCTGATTGCCATTCCAGTGGGTGTGGGAGGAGGGGTTTACCTGGCGGAGTACGCCAGCAGTGGCTGGTTCGCCCAGTTCATCCGCGTCGGCAACGACATCCTGGCCGGAGTGCCTTCAATCATCTGCGGCGTGTTCGTGTACAGCGCGATCGTGGCCACCCGTCTGTTCTTCGGTCAGTCCTATTCCGCCGCTGCCGGTGGTATCGCCCTGGCTGTATTGATGCTGCCCACGGTCATCAAAACAACCGATGAATCCCTCAAACTGGTGCCTCAGGAACTGAGCTGGGGAGCCATCGGAATCGGTGCCTCGAAGTTCGTGACGATCACGCGCATCACCCTGCCCAGCGCGTTCACTCCGATCGCCACCGGGGTGGTCCTGGCCATCGCCCGGGCCGCCGGCGAAACGGCTCCCCTGATCTTCACGGCCTTGTTCTCACCCTTCTGGCCTGAGGGTCTGTTCAACCCGATCGCGTCGATGTCGGTGTTGATCTTCAACTTCGCCATCATGCCCTACGAGGCACAGAACTCCCTGGCCTGGGCCGCGTCGTTTGTGCTCGTGATGCTGATTCTTGGAGCCAATCTGCTGGCCCGCTGGATTCGCCGGTTCGCCTCCAGCTAGCCCCCTGAGCTCGGATTTCACCACCACCACCCTGACCCAGCCATGACCAGCACCCTGAATCCACCCAGCACCAGCTCCACCCTGCCCAGCTGCCTCAGCCTGGAGAACGTCACCATCAGCTACGGCAGCTTCGAAGCCGTGCGTGATGTCTACATGGACATCCCCCGCAATCGGGTGACCGCCTTCATCGGCCCCTCCGGCTGCGGCAAATCGACCGTCCTGCGGGCCCTCAACCGCATGAACGATCTGATCGAGGGCTGCAGCCTGCGTGGTCGCGTGGTGTTCGATGGTCAGGACATGTATGCCCGAGAGGTGGATCCCGTGGAGGTACGCCGCCGCATCGGCATGGTGTTCCAGAAGCCCAACCCCTTCCCCAAGAGCATCTACGAGAACATCGCCTTTGGGGCTCGGATCAATGGCTACAAGGGCGACATGGATGAGCTGGTGGAGCGCTCCCTGCGCAAGGCGGCGATCTGGGATGAAACCAAGGACAAGCTCAAGGAGAGTGGCAATGCCCTCTCCGGCGGCCAGCAGCAGCGGCTGTGCATCGCCCGAGCCATCGCCGTGGAGCCGGAGGTGATCCTGATGGACGAGCCCTGCTCGGCACTTGATCCGATCTCCACCCTCAAGATCGAGGAGATGATGCATGAGCTCAAGAAGAGCTTCACCATCGTGATCGTCACCCACAACATGCAGCAGGCGGTACGGGTATCGGACTACACCGGCTTCTTCAATGCCGAAGCCGTGGAAGGCGGCAGCGGCAAGGTGGGTTACCTGGTGGAGTTCAACGACACCGAGCGCATCTTCAACGCCCCGGTGCAGCAGGCCACCCAGGATTACGTCACCGGCCGCTTCGGCTGAACACCCTCTGGCCACACCTGCCAGTGGAACTGCTTGGAAGAGAGGACATGAATTCAGGCAAACCCTGCTGATCCATGCTTATCGGGCCTCAGCGCAATCGCTCTGGATCAGAGCTGAATCAGGGCACAAAAAAGCCGGCTGCGGGAGCCGGCTCGGTGGTTGGAAGCGGAGAGGGAGGGATTCGAACCCTCGATAGAGTTGCCCCTATACAGCATTTCCAGTGCTGCGCCTTCGACCACTCGGCCACCTCTCCAGCGGCTGTTATGGGGCAGATGGCAATGTAGCAGTCAGCCCAGAGGCTCCAATTCCATCCGATGACACGACGCTTCCCGATCACGGTGCACTGGCGGCAGGAACAACGGCTGATCCGCCTGGAGGTTCCCGAAGGGGAGTACATCCTGCGCAGTTTCGAGGCCCAGGGGCAGCCACTGCCCTTCAGCTGCCGCAACGGCTGTTGCACCACCTGTGCCGTGCGCGTCATCTCCGGTGAGATCGATCAGCAGGAGGCCCTGGGACTCTCCCAGGATCTGCGCCGTCAGGGCTACGGCCTGCTCTGCGTGGCCAGGGCCACAGGCCCCCTGGAGGTGGAAACCCAGGACGAGGACGAGGTTTATGAGCTTCAGTTCGGACGCTATTTCGGCCGCGGGCGGGTGACGCCAGGCCTGCCCCTGGAGGAGGAATGATGAAGCCCGCAACACCGACCAGTCCCCAGCCCGTGCCAAGCCTCTCCGAGCAGGCTCTGCTCAATTCAGCCCTGGAGCCCTCCGAGCTTGAACGGCTGGCTGAAGTGGCCCGGGAGGCCGCCGGCGCCGGCGCCCGGGTGCTGGCCCACCACTTCGGCCAGCTGGAATCGATCCGCGAGAAGGGCCGCTCCGGGGATCTGGTCACCGAGGCTGATCTGGCGGCGGAGCAGGCGGTGCTGGCCGTGCTCGAAGCCCGCACACCGGAGCTGGGGGTGCTGGCGGAGGAGAGCGGACGCCGCAGCACCGGCTCGCAGCTGGAATGGTGCGTGGATCCCCTCGATGGCACCACCAACTACGCCCACGGCTATCCCTTCTTCGCCACCTCGATCGGCCTCACCTGGAAGGGTGCACCGTTGCTGGGGGCCATCAGCGTGCCGGCCCTCGAGGAGCTCTACTGGGCGGCCCCGGGCCTGGGGGCCTGGTGCAACGACCGGCCGCTGCGGGTGAGTGGCTGCAACGACCTGGCCGCTTCGCTGCTGGTCACGGGCTTCGCCTACGACCGCCAGAGCCAGCCCGACACCAACTACAGCGAGTTCTGCTGGTTCACCCATCGCAGCCGCGGCGTGCGTCGCGGCGGTGCGGCGGCGGTGGATCTGGCCTTCGTGGCCGCCGGCCGGCTCGATGGCTACTGGGAGAGGGGCCTCTCCCCCTGGGATCTGGCCGCGGGTGTGGTGCTCGTTGAGCAGGCGGGCGGTGTGGTCAGCCGCTACGACGGCAGTCCAGCCGCCCTGGCCGAGGGCCGGCTGATCGCCTGCACGCCGGGCCTGCAGGCGGCCCTGATCGATGGTCTCGGCCACTGCCGCCCCCTGCCCGGCCACCTGTTCGGGGCTCCGGAGCTCGAGTCCTAGCCCCAACCGCTCCATAGGATCCAGCGTCTCCCGTCCCCCAGCTCCTCCGTCCCCATGGCCCTGCAACCCGCCGCTGGCGCCAGGGATCTCCACCCGCGCCAGGTGGACCGCAACCGCCAGCTCTGCCAGCGGCTGGCCGCGGTCTACCGGCTGTGGGGCTACCAGGAGGTAGCGCCGCCGATGGTGGAGCGGCTCGACACCCTCGAGGCCGGTGGCGGCATCGCCGAGCGGGAGGTGGCGCGCCTCACCGCGGAGGAACCGCTGGGGCTGCGCCCCGGGCTGCCCGCCTCGATCGCGGGGGCCGCCTGCCCCCGCCTGGCCGATCGGCCCCGTCCGCTGCGGTTGTGGGCGGAGGGCAGCATTTTTCGCACCTTCACCGGGGACAGCGGCGGCCAGCGCCTGAGCGAGCGGCTCCAGAGCGGCGTTGAGCTGCTGGGGGTGAGCTCCGCGGCGGCGGACGCCGAGCTGATGGCCCTGCTGCTGGCCTGCAGCGAAACCCTTGGCCTGCAGGCCAGCCATCAACCCAGGCTGCTGGTGGGCCACCACGGCGTGCTCTCCGCCCTGCTCGACGACCTGCCCGCCGCCCATCGCTCCAGCGCGCGCCAGGCTCTCTCGGGCTTCGATCCTTTGGCGATCGCCCGCCTGCCCTTGTCCCAGGTCCAGATCGATCGGCTGCAGGAGCTGATGCGCCTGCGCGGGGAACCGGCGGCGGTGCTCACCGAGCTGCGCCGTCATCTCGGTGAGAGCCCCCTGATCGATGAACTGGCGGGTTCTCTGGAGATCGTGGCGCCGACAGCCGCCCGGCTGGGCATCGGCCTGCAGCTGGATCCCAGTTTCCAGCCCCATTTCGATCTCTACGACGGGATCGTGCTCAAGCTGGTCTGCCTGGGGGCCGAGGCGCCGGTGGAGATCGCCAGCGGCGGTCGCTACGACGCCCTGGTGGGCCGCTTCGGTGCCGAGACCACGGAGGCGGCCGGGGTTGGATTCGGCTTCTCGATCGAGGACATCCGCGATCTGCTGCTCAGACCAGGCGCCCGCGACCCGGCCGGCCGGCCGGTGCTGGTGGCCTACGGCCAGAGCTCCAGCCTGGCCGCCGCCCTGGAGGCCCTCTCTGGCCTGCACGGCCAGGGCCAGAGCGCCGAACTGCTCCCCGATGCCTGCCCCAGCCGCGACGAGGCCGAAGCGGCAGCCCAGCGCCGGGGCTGCTCGGCCCTGGAGTGGCTCCCCTGAACCCAGGCCCGTCCCACCACCATCAGGCACCTCGGCCAGGGGGGTGAATTTCTAAGATCAGGCACCGCAGGACTCCGCAGCCATGGCCCACAGCATCGTCACTGACATCTGTGAGGGCGTGGCCGATTGCGTCGATGCCTGCCCGGTGGCCTGCATCCATCCCGGCCAGGGAGCCAACAGCAAGGGCACATCCTTCTATTGGATCAATTTCGACACCTGCATTGACTGCGGCATCTGCCTGCAGGTCTGCCCCGTGAGCGGCGCGATCCTGCCGGAGGAGCGGGCCGATCTGCAGCGCTCCGCCTAGCTGTCGGCTGGCCAGCAGGACGACGCCCCGCGAGGTTCGGTGACCCCTCCCCGCAGCAGCTTGAGGCCGGTGAAGGGCCGAGCGTAAGGTCAGCTGAAGTCCTTACAAGCTGACGGAATCATGACGGTGCTGGAACAGGGTCAGATTCAGATCCACACCGAAAACATCTTCCCGATCATCAAGAAGGCCGTCTATTCCGGCCACGAAGTGTTCCTCAGGGAACTCGTCAGCAATGCGGTGGATGCCATCAGCAAGCGCCGCATGGCCGCCATGGCCAGCGACTGCAGCGAAGGCCCCGAAGGGCTGGTGAGCATCAGGATCGACCGTGAGGCCAAAACCCTCACCATCAGTGACAACGGCATCGGCATGAGCGCCGATGAGGTGAAGCGCTACATCAACCAGGTGGCCTTCTCCAGTGCCGAGGACTTCCTCGAGAAATACAAGCGCGAAGACGACGCGATCATCGGCCATTTCGGCCTCGGCTTCTATTCAAGTTTCATGGTGGCCGAGCGGGTGGAGCTGATCAGCCTCAGCGCCAGCCCCGGCGCTGAAGCGGTGCGCTGGAGCTGCGATGGCTCCCCCAACTTCAGCCTGGAAACCGGCGAGCGCGCCGAGCCTGGCACCGATGTGATCCTGCACCTGCAGGAGGAGGAGCTGGAATACATCGAACCGGCCCGCATCCGCTCCCTGATCACCACCTACTGCGACTTCCTGCCGGTGGAGGTGCAGCTGGAGGGAGAAACCGTGAACAAGCGGGAGGCGCCCTGGCGCAAGAGCCCGCGCGATCTCAGCGACGACGACTACATCGCCCTGTACCGCTACCTCTACCCCTTCCAGGGTGACCCGCTGCTCTGGGTTCACCTCAACACCGACTACCCCTACACCCTGCAGGGGATCCTCTACTTCCCCAGGATCACCGGCCGGGCCGACTGGGAGAAAGGCGAAATCCGCCTCTACTGCAACCAGGTGTTCGTGTCCGACTCGGTCAAGGAGGTGGTGCCCCGCTACCTGCTGCCCCTGCGTGGGGTGATCGACTCCCCCGACATCCCCTTGAACGTGAGCCGCAGTGCCCTGCAGACGGATCGGCGGGTGCGCTCGATCGGCGGCTTCGTGGCCAAGAAGGTGGGGGACCGGCTCAAGGAGCTGCACCGTGATGAGCCCGCTCGCTATGCCGAGATCTGGGAGGGGATCGCCCCCTTCATCAAGATCGGCGCGATGGAAGACGAGAAGTTCGCCGATCAGGTGGCCGAGCTGATCCTGTTCGGCACCACCGCAGCGGCGGCCGAGCCCGACCCTGTCGCCGTTGGCGAGAAGGCCTACACCACCCTCAGTGGCTACCGCAGTCGCCTCGAGAGTTCGGAGAATCAGCGCATCCTCTATTGCACCGATGAAGCCGCCCAGGCCGGGCCGCTGGCCCTCTGGCAGGGGCAGGGGGCTGAGGTGCTCCTCGCCGACACCCTGATCGATGCCCAGTTCATCCCCTGGCTTGAAGACCGCCACGGGGAGCTGAAATTCCAGCGGGTGGACGCGGAACTCGACGCCAGCATCCAGGAACAGGAGAGCAGCCTGAGTGATGCCGACGGCACCGACAGCTCCGAGAAGTTGCGGGAGCTGTTCAATGGCGCCCTGGCCAACGAGAAGGTGACCATTCAGGTCCAGGCGCTCAAGGGGGAGAACACCCCGGCGGCCCTAATTCTGCTGCCGGAGCAGATGCGCCGCCTCAACGATATCGGCGCTCTGATGGAGCAACGCCTGCCCGGACTGCCTGACCACCATGTGCTGGTGGTCAACCGCCGTCATCCCCTGGTGGCGGGCCTGCAGAAACTCTCCAGTGGCGCCGTGCTCACGGGTGTGGGCACCAGCTCCCCCAGCCAGCAGCTGGCCCAGGAGCTCAGTTGCCACATCTATGAACTGGCCCGCCTGGCGGTGGGAGGCCTCGAGCCGAACCAGCTGGCCGGTTTCCAGCAGCGCAGCGCCGACCTGATGGGCCGGCTGATGGAGAGGGGCCTCTGAGGCTCCGGCGCAAACCGCCCTGGACCTGCGCCCTGAAGTGTTGGCTCAAAAGGTTCAAGTCATCACCCGGGTTTCATTTCATCGCTCCCCATCCGCGGCTGAATCAGGAAGGCCCTGGGCGGTGAGGTTTTGGGTGGTTTCGGCCGATAGCGTGAGCCTCCTCTCCCCCATCTGAGCCCATGGACACCAGGCGCCTCGGCCGCCGCGAGCTGTTGGGACTACTGCTGGGCGGAGCTCTGGCGGGCACGCTTCTGCTGGAGCGTCAGAGCCCTGGCCAGGCCGCCACGCCGGCGAAACCTGAAGCAGCCCGCCTGCACTGGCTGGCCGTGGCCGACACCGGCGGCGGCAACGAGCCCCAGCGGGCTGTGGGCCGGGCCATGGCGGCCGTCCATCGCGCCCGGCCATTGGATCTGGTGGTGCTCGGGGGCGACAACATCTATCCCAAGGGCGACATCAGCCAGGTGAAGGAGAAATTCACCACCCCTTACAAGGCGTTGCTCGATGCCGGCGTGCCCTTCCATGCCGTGCTGGGCAACCACGACATCCGCACGGCCAATGGCAATCCCCAGATCGCCTATCGCCCCTTCGGGATGAAGGGACGCTGGTACTCCCTGGCCAGGGGGCCGGTGGAGTTCTTCATGCTCGACTCCAACGTCAACGCCGACTGGGGTCGCCAGGTGCCCTGGCTGAAACGGGCCCTCGCCGCCAGCCAAGCTCCCTGGAAGGTGGTAGTGGCTCACCATCCGATCCAGTCCTCCGGGCACTACGGCAACAACGAAGCGGCCAGGGCTCGACTGGCTCCCTTGTTTCGACAATTCGGGGTGCAGCTCTACATCAACGGCCATGAGCACAACTACGAGCGCAGCAAGCCGATCAATGGCACCACCTACCTGGTGGTGGGCGGTGGCGGCGCCTATCTGCGCCCGGTGACCCCCGGGCCCAACAGCGCCCGAGCCATTAGCGCCCACAGCTTCGCCGAGCTCACGGCCAGCAACAAGCAGTTGCTGATCCAAGCCTGGGATTCCAAAGGCCAATCCATCGATCGAGCGGCCATCAACCCCGCTGGCCAGCTGATCAAGCCCTGAGTGCTGCTGCCCAGCCTTGCTGATTCCGCTTTGGCAGGTCCACCCCTTTGTTAAGGTGGCCCCTTGGCGCCATCCAGGTCCCTGGTTGCTGCCCGTCCACTGAGTATCGGTTGCCTTCATGTCCCGGGTTTGTCAGCTCACCGGCAAGCGCGCCAACAACGGCATGGCGGTCAGCCATTCCCACGTGCGCACAAAGAAACTTCAGCAGGTGAACCTGCAGGAACGGCGTCTCTGGTGGGCTGAAGGCAACCGCTGGGTGAAGCTGCGCGTCGCCACCCGCACCCTGCGCACCATCCAGAAAAAAGGCCTCGACGCCTACGCTCGCGAACTGGGCGTCAATCTGGCCAAACTCTGAGTCGTCTCAGAGCTCCGTCGTTGTGAATCGCCGCCAACTCCTGGAAGGAGCGCTCGTTCACGCCACCGCCGCTCTGGTGATTCCCGGATTGACCGCACCCCTCCTGGCCTGGCCCGGTAAGGCTCAGGCCATGGGGGGTGTTTTGCCTGCTCTCGATCAACCTGCCCCAGACTTTCGTCTGCCGGGGTTCGGCCCCGGCCTTGATGCCTCCGGCAACCTCGGGCTCAACGACTTCCAAGGCCGTTGGCTGGCGCTCTACTTCTATCCGAAAGATTTCACCGGCGGCTGCACCCTGGAGGCCAGGGGATTTCAGCAAGACCTCGAGCAGTTTCATCAATATGGCGCCGAGGTGGTGGGCATCAGCGCGGATGATGTGGCCGAGCATGCCTCCTTCTGCGACAGCGAGGGGCTGGTGTTTCCCCTGCTCTCCGATCCAGGCGGAGCGGTGAGCCAGAGCTATGGATCCTGGATTGCTCCGTTCTCCCAGCGGCACACCTTTCTGATCGACCCCAACGGGGTGCTGCGGGCCCGCTGGGTGGCGGTGCGCCCCCTGGGTCACAGCCGCGAAGTGCTCGAGGAGCTCAAGCGCATGCAGGCCTGAGTGAGCGCTGATAAGGCCTGAGGGAGCTCAGTGGCCCAGCCAGCGGCTCAGCAGCTCACGATGAACGCGGCTGTCATGGCGCAGCCCCTCCACCACCAGCGGCTGGGGGGGGCTCTCCAACTGCTCAAGCCACTCCTGCTGCAGGGCGTGGGCGTCCTGCAGCTGCTCCAGATCACGGCAGGGACAGGCCAGCGCCTGGGCGGCGGCTCGCACCTTCGGGTCGTAGCTGAGGGCCACCAGGGGGGCACCGGCCAGGGCCGCCACGATCAACCCGTGCAGCCGCATCGAGAGCACCAGGGAGGCGCCGCTGAAGATCTCCATCGCCTCCTCGGGAGTGGCCACAAGCTCTTGGCGGCTGCGCTGGGCCAGCCGCCGGGGGACCAGTCCCTGGCGATCCAGCGAAGCGAGCAAACCCCGGTCCTGATCCCGGTGAAACGGCAGCCAGACCACCTCTCGATTCGCCTCGGCCGCCACGGCATCGAGGGCCTCCAGCAGGGGCCTCCAGCGCTCGCCCTCTAACAGGGGTGTGGGCCGCCAGCACAGCACCAGGGGGCCTCCTGGCCCATGCCAGCGCCTGGTCGCCAACGACCAGACCGGATCACTGCCGAGCTGGCCGGGCCGTCCCCAGGCAGCCGCCAGCCCTGCCGAGTCCGGATCGCGCCAGCTGCTGGCCTGCACCAGGTTCAGAAGTCTCCGCACCAGCAGGCGGCTGCGGCGACGGCGCAGGGGTCCCAGTCCCTGGCCCCAGAGCAGCACAGGCTTGCCCTGCAGCCGTGCCGAGATGATCAACGCGGCGTAGTAAAGGAGGCTGCGGAAGCTGGTGGCGTCCTGGAGCAAACTGCCGCCGCCCAGCACAAGGGCATCACAACGGTCGAGAGCACGGCGCACCGCCTTGAAATCGCGCCGCGGACAGGTGCGCACCCCCAGGCGCTGCTGCACTTCCCCCTGATCGAAGGCCGTGACCACGGGATCACAGCCCTCGGGCAACTGGGCCAGCAGGGCGCTGAGCAGGGCATCGTCGCCCAGGTTGTGCTCGCCGTAGTAGCCGCACAGCAGCGGTTGAACACCCTTCTGCCTTGGCCCCACCGAACACCGATGCGATCTGCAGGGAGGCTACGGGAGCAGGGACGACTCGCCAAAGATCCCAGGGCCCTGCGGCCAGCTCCAGGACCATGGACAGAGCGGTTACCTCCTGTTACAATTTGCGCAACACTGCTTCACATGCAATGTCCAGCTCCGACTCCCGCTTCGGTTTCGTCTCCTTCGCTGAAACCTGGAATGGCCGTCTGGCCATGCTCGGCTTCGTGATCGGCCTGGCCACCGAACTGCTCACCGGCCAGGGCATCCTCGGCCAGATCGGCCTCGGCTGAAACCGATTGATCAGCATCACCTCAACCCCGTCCGAGATCCGGACGGGGTTTTTTCATGGCTGACCAGAGCCACCACCGCTGGCCTTGAACACCAGGCAAAGCACCGACTCACGGCTCGCCCCCATCACGCCCTGGCGCACCCAGCTGCAGGCCAGATGCGAAGCCGATGGTTTGCTGTAGGCGATGCGTCTGTGCTGCGGCGACCTCCACCACTCCAGGGCGACCCGCTCCGAGGTCCAGTAGCCAGGGAAGGCAGGGCAGGCCAGCACCTCCCCCAGCAAGTGCCAGCCAGCAGGTAGCAGCAGGCGCTCAAACGGCGACGGGATGCCGGACCCACCCCCATGGGAACAACCACCGGCCGCCTCCATGGCACGGCGCTGCTCAACGGCATAGGCCTCCACCTCCCGTTGGATCTCAGCAGGCACACGGAGATAGCTGGAGCCCACGAGGGTCCGCCGACGACGGCTGACAGCCTCGATCGTTTCTTGGGCAGCCGCCTGGGCGGAGGTGCTGACGACAGCCGCTTCGGCTGACACAGGCATCAACCCAGAGGCCAGCGCCAGCACCATTGAGAAGCCATGCAGACGATTGAGCCTGAGGCAGTGGTGATTCGGCCCCATGGCTCAAGCCCATCGAATCCGATGATGCCCCCTCTGGCACCAAGCGGCACCGACTCTCCACCTGAGCCCTGGGTTCCGTACATTGCTGGTTCACGTGGGTGCCGGGCGCCATGCATGCCCTTTCACTGCCCACCTGGTGGATCCATGTGGCCTCGGTCCTGGAGTGGATCCTGGCCATGGCGGCCGTGATCCACTGGGGTGAGCGCCGCGGCGAAACCGAGTGGCGCTGGCTCGCCCTGGCCATGCTGCCGGCCCTGGTGAGCGCCATGGCGGCCTGCACCTGGCATTTGTTCGACAATGCCCTGGACCTTCAGGGTCTGGTGGTGTTCCAGGCCGGCACCACCTTGCTCGGCAACGTGGCCCTGGCGGCGGCAGCCTGGACGCTCCTGCCAAAAGGGAGCCGGTCATGACGGTCGTTGGCCTTGGAGCCCTGGCGGCTGTTGATCCCGGCCCCCTGTTCGTGCTGTCGCTGCTGCCCTATCTGGCCTTCCTGCGCTGGGCCTCAGCCAGCAAGCGTTTCCCGCCCCTGGCCCTGCGGGGTTTCCAGTTCACCCTGGTGTTCGTGGCGGTCACCATCGTCGCCTCAGTGCTGGCAGAGCAGCGTTTCGGCCGGAAACTGGCCGATGTGGACCCCCTGCATGGGGGAGCGGAGTCCTTCCTGACCGTGGCCAACCTGCTGGTGCTCTGGGGCTTCAGCACCAGCGGCCAGAGCCCACCCGGCCAGAGCAGTGAACAAGTCTTAAGCGCCGGTGAACAGCCAGCTGTTCACCGGCAGGATGGGGCGTCAGTTTTTGATCGACCATGATCGCTCCTCTTCTCGCCATGGCGCCCGCCTCGCTGACCTGGTCGCCGAAGGTGGCTTTGGTGATGATCGTGTGCAACGTGATCGCCATTGGCATCGGCAAGGCCACCATCAAGTACCCCTCCGAGGGTGCCCAGCTGCCCAACTCCCAGTTCTTCGGTGGCCTGAGCCATGCTTCCCTGCTGGCCACCACCAGCCTGGGTCACATCTTCGGCATCGGCGCCATCCAGGGTCTGGCCTCCCGCGGCGTGCTCTGAAGCCAAGCCTGAGGCTCAGGCCTGACATTCACAGGCCTGAGCCGACCATCGACCAGGAACGAGGCATCAACAAAAGGCGGGCTGCACACCCGCCTTTTCTGCTGAGCCTCTGAGCGCCTGCTTCGGCCTGTGCCGAGGATCAGACCGCCAGAGGCTGGCGTTGGATCCCCAGCAGGGCAAAGCGCTGCAGGATGCGGTCGGCCATCTGGGGCGGAGTAAGCCCGAGAGCTTTCTTGCTTTCATCCGGGCTGGCGTGGTCCACCAGCTGTTCGGGGATGCCGATGCGGAACACGGGCACCATCACCTCGTGGTCGTTGAGCGATCCCCCCACCGCCGCGCCGAACCCGCCGGGCAGAGCGCCTTCCTCCATCGTCACCACCCGGCCGATGCGGCGGGCCAGGGGCAGGATCAGGCTTTCATCAAGGGGGCGCAGGAAGCGGGCATTCACCACCGCGGCCCTGATGCCCTGCTCCTGCAGCAGGCCGGCTGTGGCCATGGCCGGCGCCACCATGGCTCCATAGGCCACGATCAGCAGATCATCGCCATCGGCCAGCTGCTCGCCGTGGCCGATCTCCAGAGGCTCCCAACCCTCCTCCATCAAGGGCACCCCTTCGCCTTCCCCGCGGGGGAAGCGGATGGCGCAGGGCCCGTTGTGGCCGATCGAGGTGACCAGCATCCGCTGGAGCTCTGCCTCGTCCTTGGGCGCCATCACCGTGAAATTGGGCACGGCCCGCAGATAGCTGATGTCGTACTGGCCCTGGTGGGTGGGACCATCAGCGCCCACGATCCCGGCACGGTCGAGCACGAAGGTGACCGGCAGCTTCTGGATGCCCACGTCGTGGATCAGCTGGTCGAAGGCGCGTTGCAGGAAGGTGCTGTAGATCGCCACCACCGGCTTGAGACCAGCCGTGGCCATGCCCGCGGCCATGGTGACGGCGTGCTGCTCGGCGATGCCTACATCGAAGTACTGCTTGGGCAGGGCCTTCTCGAGCAGATCGAGGCCGGTGCCGGTGGCCATGGCCGCCGTGATTCCCACCACGGTGGGGTCGTGTTCGCAGATTCGGACCAGAGTCTGACCGAATACCTTGCTGTAGCTGGGGGGTTTCGGCTTGCTGGAGGGGAAGGCCTTGCCGGTCTTGAGGTCGAAGGCCGACTGGGCGTGGTAAGCCACCTGATCGGCCTCGGCGTAGGGATAGCCCTTGCCCTTGGTGGTGGCCACATGCACCAGCACCGGACCTTCGCAGCGGTGGGCGGCGCTGAACGTGCGCACCATTTCAGCGATGTCGTGGCCGTCGATCGGACCCATGTAGGTGAAGCCCAGCTCCTCGAAGACGGCCCCCACCTTGGGCACGGCCAGCCGGCGCATGCTCTCCTTGAGCCGCTCCAGCTCGGGCGGCAGCTCCCCGTGCATGAAGGGCAGGTGCTTGAAGGCATCCTCGGCACTGCCGGAGAGGAACTGCAGAGGCGGGCTCAGCAGCATGCGATTGAGATAGGTGGAGAGAGCTCCCACCGGCGGTGAGATCGACATGTCGTTGTCGGACAGCAACACCAGCAACGGGGTCAGGGGCAGGTGCACGGAGAGGTTGATCGCGTCGAGCGCCATGCCACCGGTGAGGGCGCCATCGCCGATCACCGCCACGCACTTGAACTCCTCGCCGCGACGGTCGCGGGCCAGGGCCATGCCCAGGGCCGCCGAAATGCTGGTGGAGGCGTGACCCGCCCCGAAGTGGTCGAAGCGGCACTCGCTCCGCTTGAGGTAACCGGCCACCCCACCCTGCTGACGCAGGGTGTGGAACTGGTGGTAACGCCCCGTGATCAACTTGTGGGGGTAGGCCTGGTGGCCCACATCCCAGACCACTCGGTCCGTCTCCAGGTCGAGGGTCTGGTAGAGGGCCAGGGTGAGTTCCACCACGCCCAACCCAGGGCCGAGGTGACCTCCGCTGGTGGACACCACCTCCAGATGCTTCTCACGAATCTGACGAGCTATGGCTTCAAGCTCGCCGATGCTGAGGCCATGCAGCTGGTTGGGATGGCTCAGCTCGCTGAGATGCATACCCTGATCAGTTCTGAGAATTCAATCTAGGTCCTGCCTTCGGGGGAATGGGGTCAACGGTCACCTTTCCTGAAGCCGGCCGCTCGCCTGCCCGGCACACTGGAGCCATGGACGACACACTGCAGCGCATCCTGCGGGCGCGGGTCTACGACGTGGCGATCGAGTCGCCGCTCGAAGAGGCCCCCAACCTGTCGCGGCGGCTCGGCAACACCGTGCTGCTCAAGCGCGAAGACCTCCAGCCGGTGTTCTCCTTCAAGCTGCGCGGGGCCTACAACCGCATGGCCCAGCTAACGCCGGCTGAACTGAAGCGTGGGGTGATCGCCGCCAGCGCCGGCAACCACGCCCAGGGGGTGGCCCTGGCGGCCGAGAGGCTGGGCTGCCACGCGGTGATCGTGATGCCGCTCACCACACCCGCGATGAAGGTGCGGGCCGTGGCCGCCCGCGGTGCCGAGGTGATCCTGCACGGAGACACCTACGACGAGGCCTGCCAGCAGGCAAGGGTGCTGGAACAGGAGCGGGGCCTCACCTTCATCCATCCTTTCGACGATCCGGAGGTGATCGCCGGCCAGGGCACCGTGGGCCTCGAGATCCTGCGCCAGTGCTCGGCTCCCCCCGATGCCATCTATGTGGCGGTGGGTGGCGGTGGGCTGATCGCCGGCATCGCAGCCTTCATCAAGAACGTCTGGCCCCAGGTGGAGGTGATCGGTGTCGAGCCGGTGGATGCCGATGCCATGACCCGCTCCCTGGCGGCAGGTCGGCGGGTGAGCCTCGAGCAGGTGGGTCTGTTCGCCGATGGGGTGGCTGTGCACGAGGTGGGCGTGCACACCTTCGCCCTGGCCCAGCGCTACGTGGATGCCATGGTCACCGTGGACACCGATGAAATCTGCGCAGCGATCAAGGACGTCTTCGAGGACACCCGCTCGATCCTCGAGCCGGCCGGTGCTCTGGCGGTGGCCGGCATGAAGGCCGACGTGCAGCGCCGAGGGCTGAAACAGCGCACCCTGGTGGCCGTGGCCTGCGGCGCCAACATGAATTTCGATCGCCTGCGCTTCGTGGCCGAGCGGGCCGAGCTGGGGGAGGAGCGCGAAGCGATGCTGGCGGTGGAGATCCCCGAGCGCCCGGGCAGCCTGCGCCAGCTCTGCGAGCTGCTGGGCTCTCGCAGCCTGACCGAATTCAGCTACCGGATGGCGGACCACCGCCTGGCCCACATTTTCCTGGGGGTGCAGATCGACGGGCACCAAGACACCGAAGCGCTGATCAGCCAGCTGGGCGCCGGCGGCTTCCCCTGCCTCGACCTCACCAGCAACGAGCTGGCCAAGCTGCACCTGCGCCACATGGTGGGTGGACGCCTGCCCGAAGCGGCCTGCCACGCCGGTGCGGCGACGCCGCGGGAACTGCTCTACCGCTTCGAGTTCCCCGAGCGGCCGGGCGCGCTGATGGCCTTCGTCAACGCCCTGCACCCCAACTGGTCGATCAGCATCTTTCACTACCGCAACCAGGGGGCCGACGTCGGCCGCATCGTGGTGGGGGTGCAGGTGGAGGAGCAGGATTCCGGCGCCTGGGAGCTCTTTCTCTCAGGCCTCGGCTACCGCCACTGGGACGAGACCCAGAACCCGGCCTACCGGCTGTTCCTCGGCCCGGCCAGCCAGCCTGTGCCGGCGCTGGCCTGAGCCTGCCCCGATCAGCTGCGGTACGGTGCGACCAACGATGGGCCGGCTGCGAGCATGTCCAGCGCTTCTTTATCTTTGCCGGCCCGGCTTGAGGCCATCCTTTACCTCAAGGGCCGCCCCCTCAGCCTGGGAGAGCTGGCCGAGATCGCCTCGATCGGCCTGAGTGAGCCGATCGAGAGCGACGCCGTGGAGCTGGCCCTGATCACCCTGATGGCCGATTACGCCCACCGGGACACGGCCCTGGAAATCCGCCAGGACGGGCAGCGCTTCAGCCTGCAGCTGCGCGACAGCCACGCCGATCTGGTGCAGACCCTGCTGCCGGTGGACCTCTCCACCGCCACCCTGCGCACCCTGGCCACCGTGGCCCTCAAGCGGCGGATCCTGCAGTCGGATCTGGTGGAGCTGCGCGGATCGGGCGCCTACGACCACATCAAGGAACTGCTGGCCCAGGACTTCATCGAGCGGCGCCGCCAGAGCGACGGCCGCTCCTTCTGGATCAGCCTCAGCGACAAGTTCCACCGAACCTTCGCCGTCACCCAGGTGACGGAGGCTGCCCCCGCCTCAGCTGCCAGGGCGAAGGGCAACACAGCTGCATAGAGTCAGAGTTGAGTTGCTTCAGTCTTTGCCCATGACGATCCTGAGCCAGATCCTGGCTGTGCTGGCACAGACCCTCAGCATCTACAGCCTGGTGCTGCTGGTGCGGGTGCTGCTGAGCTGGTTCCCCAACCTCGACTGGAGCAACCCTGTCCTGAGCACGGTGAGCTCGATCACCGATCCCTACCTCAATGCCTTTCGCGGTCTGATTCCCCCCCTGGGTGGTCTTGACCTCTCGGCGATCATCGCCTTCATCACCCTCAGCCTGGTTCAGGGGCTGCTGGGCAACCTCAGCGGATCCCTGATGGGAGGCTTCGGATATTGAAGGGCTGATCTGAGGCCGCTCAGAGGGGATCGAGCAGGGCTTGCTCCAGCGGCAGCAGCTCGTCGTCGATCCCGGCCCGCACCCGCACCGGGGCGTTGAACCCCCTGGCCTTGGCATGGCTGACCCGCAGGGGCCCAGGCGTGCCGGCCGGCACCGCCAGGCGCAGGGCAAAGCTCGACTCTCCAGGGGGCACGTCACCGATCGAGCCCACCCGGGTGCGGTTCTGCAGCACCGGCTCTCCGCTGCGGTCACTGATCACAGCGAACAGATCCGTGTCGATCACCGGCTGGGAGCGGGGATTGGACACCGTGCCGCGCAGGGCGTAGCAACTGGCCCCGCTCGGGCGCTTCAGCTCCGGCTGGGAGCCCGGATCAGCCGCCGGGCAGGGCTCCACAGTGATGTCGGTCACGGCCAGATCCAGGGCCCAGACCGGTGCTGCGGGGGCCAGCAGCAACAGCAGGGCCAGCAGCAGGGCCAGGCCTTTAGGCAGGGCCCCCGAGGGGGGAGCAACCTGGGTGAACGGGGATCTGGGCTTCAAACGATTCTCCGGGTGGTTCGGGCTGCTGAGGGCTGGCTCGGGTGGGCTCTTCTGGACCGAGTCTGGCGAGCCGCGTGCGGGTCTCAACAGCAGCAGCAGCACCCCTAGCGGTGATCGCCGCTGCCCCCGAGCGTCTGTCGCCGTGCCCGTCCCGCCAGTTTGGCCAGATTGGCCTGGGCAACGTCGTCGAGCTTCAGCCCCAGTTCACTGGCCAGCTGCGAGACGTACCAGAGCACGTCGCCGAGTTCGAGGGCCAGATCCTCCACCAGCTGTGGCTCGAACACCCCGCCGCGGTCGCGCAGCACCTTCTTGACCTTGTCGGCCACCTCACCGGCTTCACCACAGAGTCCGAGGGTCGGATAGATGGGATTGGCACCCACGTCCGGGTAGCGGGCCGTGGTGCGGGCCTGGTGCTGGTAGTCGTTCAGATCCATGGGTTCAGCACCAACGGCGGCAGGACAGGGGCGGGACCGGATGGTAGTTTCCGCCTGAACCTTCGGCTTTCCCGATGGCGCAGCCCGATCTGTCGCGTCGCACCAAAATCGTGGCAACGATCGGTCCAGCCACGGAGTCCCCCCAGCGACTGCGGGACCTGATCCAGGCAGGGGCTACCACGTTCCGTCTCAATTTTTCCCACGGGGACCACTCCGAACATGCCGCCCGGATCGCCACGATCCGTCAGGTGGCCCACGAGCTGGGGATCCATGTGGGCATCCTTCAGGATCTCCAGGGTCCGAAGATCCGCCTCGGCCGCTTCGAGGGCGGTCCGATCACCCTCGCCAACGGCGACCCCTTCGCCCTCACCTCCCGGCCGGTGAGCTGCAACCAGTCGATCGCCACGATCACCTACGACCGTCTGGCCGATGAGGTGACCGCCGGCAGCCGCATTCTTCTCGACGACGGCCGGGTCGAGATGGTGGTCAAGTCGGTGGACATCCCCGAGCAGACCCTGCACTGCACCGTGGTCGTGGGTGGGGTGCTCTCCAACAACAAGGGGGTGAACTTCCCCGACGTGCAGCTCTCGATCCGTGCGCTCACCACCAAGGACCGGGAGGACCTCAGCTTTGGTCTCCAGCAGGAGGTCGACTGGGTGGCCCTGAGCTTTGTGCGCAACCCCTCCGACATGCAGGAGATCCGCGAGCTGATCAGCAGCCAGGGGTACAGCACCCCGGTGATCGCCAAGATCGAGAAGTTCGAGGCAATCGATCAGATCGACGCCATCCTTCCCCTCTGTGATGGCGTGATGGTGGCCCGGGGCGACCTGGGGGTGGAGATGCCGGCCGAAGAGGTACCGCTGCTGCAGAAGGAGCTGATCCGCAAGGCCAACACCCTGGGCATCCCGATCATCACGGCCACCCAGATGCTCGACAGCATGGCCAGCTGCCCGCGCCCCACCCGGGCCGAGGTGAGCGATGTGGCCAACGCCATCCTCGATGGCACCGACGCGGTGATGCTCTCCAACGAAACCGCCGTGGGTGACTACCCGGTGGAGGCGGTCGAAACGATGGCTCGCATCGCCCGCCGCATCGAGCGCGACTACCCCCGCCGGGTCGTGGACAGCCACATGGCCTCCACCATCCCCAACGCCATCAGCCAGGCGGTGAGCACGATTGCCCGTCAGCTTCAGGCTGCGGCGATCCTTCCCCTCACCAAGAGCGGGGCCACGGCGCGCAACGTCAGCAAGTTCCGCCCCTCCACCACGATCCTGGCCATCACCAGCGAGGTGAAGGTGGCCCGCCAGTTGCAGCTGGTCTGGGGGGTGAACCCCCTGCTGATCGGCCATCAGGCCTCCACCACCAGCACCTTCACCCTGGCCATGGGCGTGGCCCAGGAGAGGGGACTGCTCAAGGAGGGCGATCTGGTCGTTCAGACCGCCGGGACCCTCTCGGGAGTGAGCGGCTCCACCGATCTGGTCAAGGTGGGCATTGTCTCCGCCGTGCTGGGCCGGGGCCTGGGCATCGGCAACGGCTCGGTCAGCGGCCGGGTGCGGGTGGCCACCACCGCCGAGGAGGCGGCGCGGCTGGAGAGCGGCGAGATCCTGGTGGTGCGCGATACCAATGCCGGTTACCTCGATGCCATCCGCAAGGCCCGAGGGGTGATCGCCGAGGAGCACGGCTGCGACAGCCATGCCGCCGTGATTGCCCAGCGGCTGGGGGTGCCTGTGATCGTGGGTGTGGCCAACGCCACTTCGGATCTGCGCCTGGGTGAATTCGTGACCCTGGAAGTGCGTGAGGGGGTGGTGCACCGCGGCGCCCGCAACCACACCCAGGCCGATCGCAGCGAAACCATCCTCTGAGTGAAGCGCCGGCGGCGGCAGCCGCTGGCCATGATGCGGCACTGAACGCTGCTGGCGGCCATGGCCTCGAAACTGCCCCTGGCGGAAACCGTCGGGATGGCTCTCAACACCCTCAAGGCCAACCGGCTGCGCAGCCTGCTGACCATGCTGGGGATCGTGATCGGCAATGCCTCGGTGATCACCCTGGTGGGGGTAGGCAAGGGGGCCCAGAACCTGGCGGAAGGCCAGCTCAACACCCTTGGGGCCAACGTGCTCTTCGTGGTGCCCGGCAACAACGACACCCGCCGCCAGGGGATCGAAAATCCACGGACCCTGGTACTGGAGGACGCCGAGGCGATCGCCGAGCAGGTGCCGAGTGTGCGCCGGGTCGCCCCCCAGATCACGATCAACGAGGTGGTTCAGTCGGGCGGGAACAGCTCCAACGCCTCGGTATCGGGCATCACGCCGGAGTTTCTGCCGGTGCGGCGCTTTGAGATCGCCCAGGGGCGCTTCTTCAGCGACGACGACATCAAGGGGGCCCGCAACGTGGCCGTGATCGGCCCGGATCTCAAGCAGAAGCTGCTCCCCTCGGGCTCAGCCATCGGCCAGTCCCTGCGCATCCGCGATCAGTCCTTCGAGGTGATCGGCGTGACGGCTGCCAAGGGCGCCGCCTTCGGCACCAACCAGGACGAAGCCGCCTACATCCCGCTCTCGACGATGGTGAGCAAGCTGAGCGGCCGTGACCCCACCTACGGGGTGGTGCTCACCTTCATCAGCGCTGAGGCCCGCGACGAGGCCAGCACCAGTGCTGCCAAGTTCCAGATCACCAACCTGCTGCGCCAGCGCCACCGCATCCTCAGAGAAGACGATTTCGCCGTGCGCTCCCAGCAGGACGCCCTCTCGATCGTGGGCACGATCACCGGAGGACTGACCTTGATGCTGGGCGCGATCGGCGGCGTCTCGCTGCTGGTGGGCGGCATCGGCATCATGAACATCATGCTGGTGTCGGTGAGTGAGCGCACCCAGGAGATCGGGTTGCGCAAGGCGGTGGGGGCCCGCAGCGGCGATGTGCTGCTGCAGTTCCTGGTGGAATCCCTGGTGCTGGCCAGCCTCGGCGGCCTGATCGGCAGCGCCGTGGGCCTGGGCACGGTGGCGGCGGTAAGCCGCTTCACCCCATTGCCTGCCGCGATCGACAGCGGCAGTGTGCTCTTCACGGTGGGCCTCTCGGGTTCGATCGGCCTGTTCTTCGGGGTGGTGCCGGCTCGCCGGGCCTCCCGGCTGGATCCGATCGTGGCCCTGCGCAGCCTCTGAGACCCGGGACCAGGAGTCCTGCAACGCAAGACCGCCCGCCTCCTACATATCAAGAAAACCTTAAGAAAGCCGAACGGTGCTGACCGTGACCAAAGCCAAGGATGGATGGTGGCTTGATGGTTGAATCCCGATGAAACTCCTCCTTTGGCCCTGCTCTCCTGCGGCTATCGCAATTCCAGCGACCGTATGGTGATCTTGCGCTCGTGCGGGCCTGGCGAGTTCTACCTGGAGAGGGTCATTTTCCCCTTTGAGCTGCTCAGTTTCCAGGCTCCCAAGGGGGCAGAGCTGGAAATCTGGACCCATGGCCTGGGGGGGCCTGAACTGCTGGAAACTCTCCCAAGCGCCGAGCTGCTGATCGAACCCCCCGATCCCGATGGTCTCGAGGCCAGCGACGATCCAGCCTGGCTGACGATCCGCTGAAGCTCTGTCACCAGAGCGCACGGCTCGGGGCAACCATGACAAGCTGAAATCAGTGGCCCACGGCCGGAGACTCTCGGCCGCGGGTTGCGCGCTTTACACTTGTTAAAAATTCCCCTCAGCCATGAATCAGCGCTGGCGTCTGTTCGCTCTCTGGCTGCTCCCGCTCGGAGTGGCCCTTTTCCTTGGCTGGCAGGTGCTGGGGAACGGCGGCGCCAGCCGGTTCACCCCTGAGGGACGCACCGACACGGTGGCTCCGCGCAATGCGGCGGTGGCGCGGATGAGCTACGGCCGTTTCCTCGACTACATCGAGGCCGGACGGGTCACGGCAGTCGACATCTTCGATGGGGGCCGCAGTGCCGTGATCGAAGCGGTGGATCCCGATCTTGACAACCGTGTGCAGCGCCTGCGGGTCGATCTGCCAGGGCTTGCCCCCGAGCTGATCAACAACCTCAAGGCCCAGGGCATCAGCTTCGACATCCACCCTCCCCGCACGACCCCACCGGCTCTGGGGATCCTCGGCAATCTGCTCTTCCCACTGCTGCTGATCGGCTCGCTGATCTTCCTGGCCCGTCGGTCTTCGTCGATGCCCGGTGGACCTGGCCAGGCCATGCAGTTCGGCAAGACCAAGGCCCGTTTCGCCATGGAGGCTGAAACCGGCGTCATGTTCGATGACGTGGCCGGCGTGGAGGAGGCCAAAGAAGACCTCGAGGAAGTGGTCACCTTCTTGAAGCAGCCCGAACGCTTCACGTCCGTGGGCGCCAAGATTCCCAAGGGTGTGCTGCTGGTGGGACCTCCCGGCACCGGCAAGACCCTGCTGGCCAAGGCCATCGCCGGTGAAGCTGGTGTTCCCTTCTTCTCCCTCTCCGGTTCTGAATTCGTCGAGATGTTCGTGGGTGTCGGCGCCAGCCGCGTGCGCGATCTGTTCAAGCGGGCCAAGGAAAACAGCCCCTGCCTGATCTTCATCGATGAGATCGATGCGGTGGGACGTCAGCGTGGAGCCGGCATCGGCGGCGGTAACGACGAGCGGGAGCAGACCCTCAACCAGCTGCTGACCGAGATGGACGGCTTCGAGGGCAACAGCGGCATCATCATCATCGCCGCCACCAACAGGCCAGATGTGCTCGATTCGGCGCTGATGCGTCCGGGCCGTTTCGATCGTCAGGTGAGCGTCGACGCTCCCGACATCAAGGGACGGCTCTCGATTCTCAAGGTCCACTCCCGCAACAAGAAGCTTGCCGAGGACGTGTCCCTCGAGGCCGTCGCCCGCCGAACCCCTGGGTTCACCGGCGCCGACCTGGCCAATCTTCTCAACGAGGCGGCCATCCTCACAGCGCGCCGCCGCAAGGAAGCCACCACGCTGGCCGAGATCGATGACGCTGTCGATCGGGTGATCGCCGGCATGGAAGGCAAACCCCTCACCGACGGCCGCAGCAAGCGCCTGATCGCTTACCACGAAGTGGGCCATGCCCTGGTGGGCACCCTGGTCAAGGACCACGATCCTGTCCAGAAGGTCACCCTCGTCCCCCGCGGCCAGGCCCAGGGACTCACCTGGTTCGCCCCGGATGAGGAGCAGATGCTCGTGAGCCGTGCCCAGCTCAAGGCCCGCATCATGGGAGCCCTCGGCGGACGGGTCGCGGAAGACGTGGTCTTTGGCCACGCCGAGGTCACCACCGGAGCCGGTGGTGACATTCAGCAGGTGGCTAGCATGGCCCGCCAGATGGTGACCCGCTTCGGGATGAGCGATCTTGGGCCGGTATCGCTGGAGGCCGGCAATCAGGAGGTCTTCCTCGGGCGCGATCTGATGACCCGCAGTGATGTCTCCGATTCCATCTCCCGCCGGATCGACGAGCAGATCCGCAGCATCGTCGACCTCTGCTACCGCGACACCCAGGCCCTGGTGGCCAACCACCGCGATTGCATGGACCGCCTCGTGGAGATGCTGATCGAGAAGGAAACCCTCGATGGCGATGAGTTCCGGGCGGTGGTGGCCGAGTTCACAACCATCCCTGAGAAGGACCGCTTCTCACCCCTGCTGCCTGCCGCCTGACCAAGCGGACGGGACAGGGTTGTTGGCGGGGCTACAGGCGGGGCCGAGTTCTTAACCGAACCTTCTCCCTCCCAGCTCGATCGAGTGTTTAGCCTGAATCATTACGCGTTCAGGTCTTGAGCAGCACCCGCTCTCCGATGGAGTCGTTCAGCGCCTACCACGGCGATGACTGGAGTCCGCAGCGGCTGGCCTTTCACCAGAATCTGGAGCGTTTCGCCGACCGCGTCGGGCTGATCGTTGGACTTCAGAGCAATGGCAAGCTCAATCAGGATCAGGCATACGACGAGATACGCATGCTCTGGAAAGAACTCAAGGGCAGCAAGAACGGCCTGGAGATCTCCGACAGAGAGTGAAGTTCAACCAATGATTCTCATTCCAGGGTTCAGTTCAAGCCTTTTTCACTGAGACGCTAAAAGCCTGTAATTATCTCTATTTTTTATCGTGGCCTCAGCTTTCATGGCTGGGGCCACTCGCCTGGGCTCAGCTCAGACCGGCCGCACGGGGCGCTTTTCGATCACTTTGTCGATCAATCCATAACTCACAGCTTCGGCCGGCGACATGAAAAAGTCGCGGTCGGTGTCGATCTGGATTCGATCCAGGGGCTGGCCGGTGCGATCGGAGAGCTCCCTGTTCAGCTTGTCCTTGAGGTAGAGGATTTCGTCCGCCTGAATGCGGATATCGCTGGCCTGCCCTCGGGCCCCACCCAGGGGCTGGTGAATCATGATGCGGGAATGGTGCAGGCTGCTGCGCTTGCCCTTGGCTCCTGCCGTGAGCAGAAAGGCGCCCATGCTGGCGGCCAGCCCCACACAGACGGTCTGCACGTCGGGCTTGATGTGCTGCATCGTGTCGAAGATGCCAAGGCCGTCGTAGACGGATCCACCGGGGGAGTTGATGTAGAGAAAAATATCTTTCTCAGGATCTTCCGCCTCCAGAAAAAGCAGCTGGGCCACCACCCGATTGGCGGATTCTGCGGTCACCGGTTCGCCCAGAAAGATGATCCGTTCGCGCAGCAGCCTGGAGTAGATATCAAAGGCGCGCTCACCCCGGCCCGAATCCTCAATCACGATCGGGATCATCGGCAACGGCAAAGCAACTCGGTTGATCCTACCGAGGACGGTGCGCCCGCCGCCCGATCGGCTCGGGGGGGTGCAGCGCTAAGGTCCATTCATTCGAGCGGATGAGTGTGAGCGCCTGCCTCACCGTTGCTGACAGCAAGCGTGCCTTCCACGCAGCCTTTCCCTACGTGATCGGTCCTCTGTACCGGCGCATGGTCGATGAGCTGCTCGTCGAGTTGCATCTGCTCAGCCGGCAGAGCGGATTTCACAGCGACGGCCTGTTTGCCGTGGGCCTCACCCAGGTTTTTGATGGCTTTGCCAAGGGCTACCGGCCCCAGCAGCAGAGTGAGCCCCTCTTCGCCGCCCTCTGCGCCTCGTCGGGCTTCGATGCCCAGCAGATTCGCGCGCAGCACGCCGCCGCCGTGAAGGCGGTGGGGGAGCACAGCCTCGATGAGGTGAAACAGTGGCTGGCCCAGCGGGGCCAGGGTGCGCCTGAGCCGATCGCCGGGGTACTTGCCGGCATCGACAGGGCTGACTTCCACTACTCGCGCCTGTTCGCCGTAGGGCTGCTCAGCTTGCTGCAGCATGCCCGCGGCGCCGAAGCCGTGGAGCCCCAGGCTCTCCGGCAGGCCGCCCATGAGATCGGCGAATCCATGGGTCTGATGAAGGAGCGGGTCGACAAGGACCTGACCCTTTACGCCAGCACCCTTGAGAATATGGCCCAGGCCGTCGAGCTGATGTAGGAGTCCCTGGCCGCCGAACGTCGCCGGCGCGAACGGCAGGCCCGGGAGAGCAAGGTCACCCCTGACAGCAGCACTGTCAC
>NZ_JAGQBY010000149.1:0-7606 GCF_024345875.1 Synechococcus sp. EJ6-Ellesmere | reverse complement strand
CGCTTCGGCGCAGGCCAACGCCTGGGTGAAGCTGAACAGCAGAGTGAGGTTGCAGTGGATGCCCTCCTTCTCCAGTGCTTCAGCGGCCTTGATGCTCTCCCAGGTGGAGGCGATCTTGATCAGCACCCGCTCCTTGCTGATCCCGGCATCGGCATAAAGACCGATCAGTTTGCGAGCCTTCTCGATCGTGGCCTCGGTGTCGTAACTGAGCCTGGCATCCACCTCAGTGGACACCCGTCCGGGGACGATCTGGAGGATCTCCTTGCCGAAGGTGACGCAGATCTCATCGAGAGCTTCCAGCACCACCGCTTCAGCGGGAGCTGTGGCACCGATCACCGTTCTGGAGGCCTTCAGGGATTCATCAATGAGTCGCTGATACAGAGGAATCTGAGCGGCCGCCAGGATCAGGGATGGGTTGGTGGTGGCGTCACGGGGGGTGAACTGCTTGATCGCTTCCAGTTCACCCGTGTCAGCGACAACCACGGTCATGGAAGCGAGTTGATCGAGCAGGTTGGGCATGTCCCCAAGCATTGGCGTCTAGGACGAGGCTAGCCAGGCAGAGCCGAGTCCACCCGGAGCGTCCTCAACCCCGCACCGTTGGCTGGCCGGCTGGCTTCTTGCGTGTACTGGGCAGAACTTTCTCCAGCACGAGCAGGGCTTCGATGATCTCCTTGGCCGCCGGAACCGCCACGGTGGAGCCGTAAGCATTGCCCCCCTGGGGTTCATCCACCACCACAAGCACCACAAAGCGGGGATCGTCGATCGGTAGGTGGGCCACGAAGCTGGTGATCCGTGCTCCCGGGATGTAGACCCCGTTGAGGGCCTTCTGGGCGGTGCCGGTCTTTCCACCGATGCGGTATCCGGGCACCTGAACGCCCTTGCCACTGCCTTTCTCCACGACCGTTTCCAGCCAGGCCATCACCTGCTTGGTGACGGCAGGTTGCATGAGCTGCAGGCCGCTGGCGGCAGTGGCTTGAGCCAGGCTGTCGCCGGAGCGCAGGCCGCGGGTGATGTGGGGGCTCACCAGACGCCCACCGTTGGCGAGCATGGCGTGCAACTGCAGGAGCTTCAGCGGGGTGAGCGCGAACCCCTAGCCAAAAGCGGCCGTGGCCGGTTCGATCGGCTTGGTGGTGAACTGCTCGCGCGTCTTGAGCTCTCCCGCCACGGCCCCTGGCAGATCGGTATCTGGAACGGTGTCGATGCCGATCCGGCGCATCCACTCCCAGTAGATGGAGGGCTTGAGCCAGCGCATGGTCTGCACCATGCCCACATTGCTGGACACCTGAAGCACGGTGGCGAAATCCAGAATGCCGTTGGCCCTGCGGTCGTGGTTAAAGATCGGCCAACCTCCGATTGTGAGCTGTCCCACGTCGTTGACGGTGCCATTGGGCTGGATGGCCTTCTCCTGCAGGGCGATCGCCAGATTGATCGGCTTGAAGGTGGAGCCCGGCTCATAGAGATCCTGCACCGACCATTCGCGGAACAGCCCCGGAGAAAACTTCCAGAACTTGTTGGGCTCGTAGCTGGGAATCGAGGTGAGCGCCAGCATCTCGCCGTTGCGCACATCCATCACCATGGCGGAGCCCCGCTTGGCTTTCCACTGCTTCAGCTGTCTGGCGAGTGCCTGCTGGGCCACCTGCTGCAGGCGGGCGTCAAGGGTGAGTTGCAGCCGCAGATCATCGGTGTAAAGGACCCCGGCCTGGAGTCCGTCGGGTAATGGAGTGCCGTCGGCGCCGCGGCGCATCTGACGCGTCGTTTCCTGACGGCGCAGGTCTTTGTCACGGCTCTGCTCAAGTCCCGCCTGGGCCACCCGCTCCAGATTGAGGAACCCCACCACATTGGCGAACAGCTGACCCTGCGGGTAGATCCTCTGGGGGTAGGGCTCGAGGTCAAGACCACTGATGCCGAGCTCACGCAGACGACGGGCTGTTTCCGGATCGAGATCAGTGGCGAGTTTGACCCCGGTTTTGCGGCCGTCGATCGTGCGCATGAGATCCGCTGCAGGCACCAGGAGCACTTTGGCGAGCTTCTCAACCGTGTCGGAGCTGCTGCGGATCAGGTTGGGATCGTCACCGGGAAAGTTGAAGTAGCGGGGATGGGCCCACAAGGTGAAGCGTTCCTCATCAAGGGCGACCAGCCTGCCCTTGCGGTCGACGATCGGCCGGCGCTTGCCGATCGGCTTCGTCTTCTGGGTCTGGATCGCCCGGGCCCGCTGTTGCAGACGGTCGCCCTCCTTGACCTGAAGCCAGGCCAGTCGTCCAGCCAGGCCTGCCAGAGCCAGGCAGAGCGTGAGATAGACGGTGAGCAAGCGGCCCGCCGGCACCGGTTGCAGCTGGATCACCCGGCGCCGGCTGCTGCGCGGATTGTCCGCCTCGGTGGAGCTGCGTCCCCCTCCATGGAGGGGAATGGGGGGTGATCCAGTGGCGGAGCGACGCACCACCCTCAGTACCCGGCCCGAACGATCTGAGGGTCGAGGCTGATCCGGCTCAGCTCCACGCTGAGCGAGCGGGGATCGAGGGATTGGAGGTTGAACGGCTTGAGCTGAGGCTGGCTGGCACTGGGTGTGGGACGGCTCTCAGGGGTCTTGGAGCTGGGGGAGGGCAGATGAATCAGGCGCTGGAGGCTTGTGGGCACCAGGAGGCCGGGACGGCGAGCCATCGCCAGATGGTGCTGCTCCAGCACCGCGGTGGATTCCTGCAGGCGATGTTCCAGCACCTGGGTCGACTCCAGTCGCTCAAAACTGCGAGTCCACTGTCCCTGCCAGTGCAGGGTGAGAGCGGTAAGGCCCACCATCGAAAGGCCGAGGGCCACGAGCAGGCCATCGGAGGCCCTGTGCAGACCCGCCAGCCAGGGGGACTGGCGCACCACGCGCCGGGCGGAGAAGGAGCCCTGGATGAGCTCCAGGGAGCGGCGCCTGAAGAAGGGCTGGGGCGATGGAACGGCGACCACCGGTACCTGACGAATCTCCGCAAGTGAACCATGGGGCGCAAGGGGCAGCAAGCCGACGATCAGCGCGCCAGCAACAGCAGGTTGGTGAAGGTGAGTCCGTTCCAGAGGGCGTGGAGACCCACGCAGGTGCTCAGGCGGCCACTGCTCAGGCGCAGCCAGCCCAGACCCAGGCCCAGGGTGAACAGGGGCGGAAATTCTCCGAGGCTGAGGTGGGCGATGCCGAAGACCATGCTGCTGATCAACACCGCGGGCAGGGGCCCGATCTCCCGGCCCACCACCGGCAGCAGAACCCCTCGGAAGATGGTTTCCTCGAACAGCGGGGCCAGCACGATGGCCGTAAAGGCGAAACAGGCGAGGGTCAGTCCGTTGCCGCTGCGCAGCACAAGTTCCAGCAGGGGATTGCTCCCGCCGACATCGCTCCAGAAGTGCTGCTGCAGCCAGCCCACCAGTGACACCAGGGGCAGCACGATCAGCAGGTACTTCATCGACTTGCGCAGAACTGAGCCCAGCGGCCGCCAGCGGAACTGCAGCCAGCCGCCCTCCGGGGCCTCGCCCCCCGAGCGCAACAGAACCAAAAGCATCAGCAGCGGAGCGGCCATCAGACCGAGGTACATGGTGAGCACCGTGACGCCATCGGCGAGGGGAGGCTTGATCGCCAGTGCCGAGAGAGTGGCCTGCAGCAGAGGACCCAGCAGCACCGGCGTGAGCACTTCCCCCAGCAGCACGAACCCTCCGGCGATCAGAAGCACCACATCGATCAGCCCCAGGTCGGGGCCGACCAGGTCCGGCAGGGGAGCTTGCTTGCCACGCCAGCGCAGCCAGCCTTCCCGCAGCAGCAGCAGCAGTCCGGCCAGCAGGGCCAGGGCGGGCAGCAGATTGATGCCCAGCAGCTGCAGCAGGGCCCGTCGCTCGGCGGCCGGCTCGGCGCAATCGCTGACGTCGCCCAGCACCTGGCAGCTCAGCCGCCGCACCAGTGGGTCCTGGAGCATGCCCACCGCCTCGACGGGCCAGCTGCCGCCCTGGGGCACCTGGAGCAACTGCTCGATCAGGGCCCGATCGTCAGCGGTGGCAAGCCGTTGCAGCTGAAGCAGCAGGGGGCGTGCGGCGGCAGGCTGCCCCTGGCGCAGTTGCAGCAGCGCCCGCTCCAACAGGCTGATCCCGGCCTCCCGATCACCGGCGGCCTGGGCGGCCCCTGAGGCCGTGGTGCTGTCGCCGCTCTCCTCTGCCTGCTGCTCCAGCTCCGCCAGCAACAGGGCTCCTGGGTCAACGCCCACCAACAGCGGCCGCAGCGATGGCGGAACCGCCGGGGCAGCCAGAGCACTCAGCTCCAGTTGCCGCCGGGACAGGTCGTTACCCACCGATGGGCGCTCCAGACTCTCCAGCAGCCCGTTGAGCCAGAGCAGCAGGCTCAGCACAAGGCTGACCATGGCCAGCCCCACTTTCAGGGATCCGGCCCGTCCTCGCCCTCCTGTTGCCACCCCAGCTCCTCGCAATCGAGCGATTCTCCCCCGAGCCCGATTGGTGGCCAGCATCGGTCGCGGCCCTGAGCTGTGTTGGGATCCCTCCCATACGATGACGGCGCTTCCAGCTCCAGACCTCGTGCCCCTTCGGCTCCTGCTTGTCCGCCATGGACTCAGCAGCTTCAACACCGAGCGCCGCATCCAGGGCCGGGATGATCTCTCCTGCCTCACCGACGAGGGCCACAGCCAGGCCCGCCTCACCGGCGCAGCGCTGGCGGACCTTCACCTCGATGCCGTCTACAGCTCCCCCCTGAGCCGGGCCGCCGCCACCGCTGCCCAGCTGCTGGAGGCCCAGGGGGGCGGCCTCAGCGCCGAGTTCGACGACGATCTGCTCGAGGTGGACCTGGCCCCCTGGTCCGGCCTGCTGGGCAGTGAGGTGAAAGCACGATTCCCCGAGGCCTACCGCCTCTGGAGAGAGGCTCCCGATCAGCTGGAACTGGAGCGCTCTGATGGAAGCCGATTCCGGCCGATTCCTGAGCTGATGGACCAGGCCCGCCGCTGGCTGGATCGCCTGGAGCGTGAGCATCTGGATCAGGCTGATCAGTCGGGAAAGGATCTGACCACGGTGCTGGTGGTGGCCCACAGCGCCATCCTGCGCTGCCTGGTGCTGCAGCTGCTGGGGTTGCCCGCCAGCCGCTTTCAGGGACTTCGCCTTGAGAACGCCTCCCTCTCCGTGTTCAACCTGCAGCGTCAGGCCGGCGGCGGCGTGCAGGTGCAGATCGAATCACTCAATGTCACCGCCCACCTCGGCAACGGGTTGCCGCCGAAAGGCGCCGGGGCGCGTCTGCTGCTGGTACGCCACGGCGAAACCGACTGGAACCGCCAGGGTCGCTTCCAGGGGCAGATCGACATCCCTCTCAATGTCAATGGTCTGGCCCAGGCACGGTCGGCGGCCGACTTCCTCAGCGACGTACCGATCCAGAGGGCCTTCACCAGCTCGATGGCCCGGCCGCGCCAGACCGCCGAAGCCATCCTCACGGCCCACCCCGGGGTGCTGCTCAGCAGCCAGGAGGGCCTGGTGGAGATCGGACATGGCCAGTGGGAAGGGCGCCTGGAGCAGGAGATTTCCCAGGCCTGGGGGGAGTTGCTGCAGCAGTGGAAAGACGCGCCCCACACCGTTCAGATGCCCGAAGGTGAGAATCTCCAGCAGGTCTGGGATCGCTCCCTGGCTTGCTGGAGTGGCCTCGCCGATGGCCTGGAGGCGGATGAGACTGCCCTGGTGGTGGCCCATGACGCCGTCAACAAGACGATCCTCTGTGCCCTGCTGGGT
The DNA here is from genome assembly GCF_024345875.1 of Synechococcus sp. EJ6-Ellesmere. Lineage (NCBI taxonomy): Bacteria > Bacillati > Cyanobacteriota > Cyanophyceae > Synechococcales > Synechococcaceae > Synechococcus > Synechococcus sp. EJ6-Ellesmere. The sequence continues at coordinate 1,867 of NZ_JAGQBY010000149.1, read as the reverse complement.
CTCACCCCAGCTGACATCTGGATGGTCAAGCAGGGCAACGGCGGGGTGAGTGTGATCGACTGGCCGCCGCCGGACAGTGCTGGCCGAGCCCTGCCGGTGGTGACCTGCCTGAACCTCACCACCCACCTCGGAGGCGTGATCGACCGCACCGCAGCCGGTGCCCTCTGATGTCGGCCCAGCTCCTGCAGGATGTCCAGTTGCTGCAGGGGCCCGACCAGCCGCTCCAGAGCAGCGATGTGCTGCTCGAGCAGGGCGTGATCACAGCACTTGGTGCCAGCGCCTGGGACGGGGCGGTGCGGCTCGGCCTGGCAGCGCAACCCGCTGGCTCCTGGCTGCTGGCACCGGCGTTGGTCGATCCCCACAGCGTCCTGGAGGAACCCGAGGACGGCCGTGCCGAAACCCTTGAGAGCCTGGTCCGCTCAGCCGCGGCGGCCGGCTACGGCACCGTGGCGCTGCTGCCGCGGGCCCGCAACTGGCGCGATCGCCCCGAATGCCTCCGCCTCGCGGCGGAGCCCCCCTTCGAGCTGCGGCTGTGGGGGGGATTCAGCCTCGGGGGCCGCGGGGAAGAACTCTCTGCCCACGCCGATCTGCTGACCGCCGGTGCCCTCGGACTGGCGGAGGAGGGGGAGCTGCCACCGCTGCCGCTGCTGGAACGGGGACTCAGCATCGGCGAATGCGCCGATCGTCCCGTGCTTCTGGCACCGCGGAACGCCAGCCTGGATCACGGCGGCTTCGTCCGTGAAGGGGTGGAGGCTCTGCGGGCCGGCTGGCCCCTGGATCCTCAGCTGAGCGAAACCATCCACCTGCAGAACCTGCTGGCGCTAGCGACCTCACTCCCCCAGTTGAACCTGCGCCTGGCGAATCTCTCCACTGCCGCTGGCGTGAAGTTGCTGCGGGCGGCCGATCCGGCGCCGATGGCCACGGTCTGCTGGTGGCATCTGGTGGCCGACAGCGGCAGTCTCGATCCTGTGGCCGAGGGCTGGCGGCTGGTGCCCTCCCTGGGCACCCCCGAGGATCGCCGTGCCCTGGTGGCGGCCTTGGCCGATGGGGTGATCGGTGCGGTGGCGGTGCACCATCAACCGCTCGATCCCGAGGAGCAGTTGTTGCCCCTGGATCAGCGCCGGCCTGGTCTGGCGGGTCACCGCTATGTGCTGCCTCTGTTGTGGAACCAGTTGGTGCGGGAGCAGGGCTGGAGCCCCGAAGCGCTCTGGCAAGCCCTGTGCTGGGGGCCGGCCCGGCTGCTCGATCTGGAGGAGCCACGGCTCCAGTGCGGCTCCAGGCGCTGGCTCCTCTTTGACCCGGACATGGAGTGGATCCCCAGCGCCGATAGTCATGCCTCCAAGGCGGCCAACCAGCCCCTGGGGGGCGAGGTCCTCAGGGGCCGGGTGCTGGCGACGGGGCTGCTGCCCCGGCTTTGGCTGGGACCCCGCTGAGGGGATCCGGAGCCCCCAGGGGACCTGTGCGATCCAGCGGCCAGAAGCGGTAGAAGGCCCTGCCAATGATCTCCTTGCGGGGCAGGAAGGGACCACCGGGCCAGAAGCGTCCGTCCCAGCTGTTGGCGCGGTTGTCGCCGAGGGCCAGCACGGTCCCAGGGGGCACGACAGTGTCGAGGGTGCGGCAGGGACCGATGCCCTGGCTGTCGATCGGGCAGAAGTTCTCGACGTAGGGCTCGCTGATGGCCTTGCCGTTGATGCTCAGCTGCCCGCGTGGGTTGACCACCACCCGGTCGCCGGGGATGGCCACCACCCGTTTGATGTAGGCATCGCACGCGGGCTCCTGGAGGCCCGGGAGCGAGCCGATCAGGGGGAAGTTCACCAGCAGGAAGCCCAGGGGGCTCGGGCTTCGATTGGCCTGCAAGGCGGGGTCG
>NZ_JAGQBY010000148.1:0-7610 GCF_024345875.1 Synechococcus sp. EJ6-Ellesmere | reverse complement strand
GGGTCACGGGCCTGCCCACCCCTTGCAACGCTGGCCGCTGAGCGGAACGTCTGAGGTGCGCGCTCAACCCCGGCTACGCCGGGGTTGAGGTCCCCAGGGATTTACACCAACACAGGGGACGCAAACTCCCGATTCCCTATGGCCGTCCTTAACCTCTACGCCCTCACCCAGCAGGCCGTCCCTGGGAGTGGCACGGCCCGATGATGGAGCGGGCCCGCTAGCTAGGTCTGATCTACTTCGGCTCGCCGTTTGATAAAACCGCCGGCGGCTTCCTCGAAGCCCTCGGCGCCCTCGCCTTCAAGATCGCCAGCTTTGAGGACAACCACATCCCGCTGATCGAAAAGAACGCCTCTACCTGGGGCTTCCTGAATAAGACCAGATCCACTGCGCTGCAGTGGATTTCAGCAGTTTTTGGCGGTAGAATGTGCGCAAACGGGCTGATTTGAGCCCAAAAGCGGCCCGGGGTTTTCCACATGTATCGGCGTGAGCATCGTCATCAGCTCTCGTTCGAAGACTTCTTTCTGCCATTTGGCGGCAAACTCTCTGGCGACAATCGCTGGATCAAACTGGCTGAGCTCATTCCGTGGGATGAGCTGGAGGATGATTACGCGGCTCAGTTCTGCAAGGGATTTGGAGCGCCAGCAAAGCCCTTTCGCATGGCACTCGGCGCATTGATCATCAAGGCTCGTCTCGGGCTCACGGATGAAGAGCTGGTCGAGCAGATCAAGGAGAATCCATATCTCCAGTTCTTCATCGGCCTGGAAGCATTCCAGTATTCAGCGCCGTTTGATCCGTCGATGATGGTGTATTTCCGCAAGCGCCTACCGGAAGTCGTCGTGAATGACTGCAACGAACGGATTGTGCGCCACGGTCTGAGGGTGATTCGCTCATCAGGTTCCCAGGCCCCCGGCGATGACGGCGGCAGTGGTAGTGGCGGCGGATCAGCCAGTTCTTTCGACCAGCCAAGACCATCTGCTCAGAAGCAGCCGAACCAGGGCTCGCTGCTGATCGATGCCACCTGTGCGCCTGTGGATATCCGTCATCCAACTGATCTATCACTACTCAATGAAGCCAGGGAGGTGACAGAGATTCTGATTGATGCGATGCATCCTCCGATCAGAGAACGTTTTGGTCATAAGCCACGTACACACCGCAAACAGGCGAGGCAGCAGTTTCTCGCCGTAGCCAAGAAAAAGAAGCCCCGGATCAACAAGATCCGCAAGGCCATCAAGCAGCAGCTGGGGCACTTGAAGCGAAATCTCTCGAGCATTGACGCTCTAACCGCTTGTGGCGGCTGCCTTCTGGCCGCCGGTCGACATATCTATCAAAAGTTGTTGGTGGTCAGCAAGCTGGTCCGCCAGCAGACCATTCTGTATTGCGCAGATAGTAGAAGTATCCCTGATCGCATCGTCAGCCTCTACCAAGCGCATATTAGGCCGATTGTTCGTGGCAAGGCTCGTTGCAATGTTGAGTTCGGCGCCAAGATCTCAATTTCTGTCACCGGTGAGGGATTCACCTTCCTCGATCGTCTCAGCTACAACCCCTACAACGAAGGAGAAGACCTCAAGGCTCAAGCCATAGCCTATCGGCGACGCCATGGTCACTATCCGAAGGTAATTTGTGCTGACCAGATCTACCGCACCAGATCGAACCGTGCGTTCTGTCAGCGCCATGGCATCCGTTTGAGCGGCCCACGCCTGGGACGGCCGAAGAACGATCCTGAGTTAGTGGCAGCCGAAAACGGCAGTTCATGGATGACCAACGGCAAAGAAATGCTGTTGAAGGTAAGATCGGCCAAGGAAAGCGTCGTTTTGGACTGGGCCTGATTCGCGAGAAGCTCGCGGTTACTCAAGGTTCAACCATTGCACTGAATGTGCTGGTGATGAACCTCGAGAAGCTTCTGGAGCTTCTTTTTGTCTTTTTTGCGTACTTGCTCCGGCTTCTCCTCCGCAATGAACCAGAGAAAGGTTCACGTTTCGCGCACCTGAGTAATCAGGCGGTTCCCGCATGAACGACAAGGCTCCATGCCGTTCGAGTGCAGGTCTTTGACGGGTTGGGCTCGGCCCCTCTTTCTCAGGAAGCCCTACCTGCAAACCTCTGATCATCTCATCCGGCATGGCAAGACTCGGCGAACCCGCCGACACCGTGCGCACCGCGCGCGACGCGAGCTGGATCCAGCTGGTGCGATTCAAGTGCACCAGCACTTACCACGCCAGCCCCGTAAACACAAACATCCGGACGATCCCCCACTTGCGGGAGCTTTTTGGCTGCGAAGACGGCATTAGCGCCCACAAAATGGGGCCGGGCGTGGCAGTGGCGCCGTGGCCTTGGGTGCCAGCGTGGTGAAAAATATTTTACCCTGCCTCGCCGATGGGTAAATGGTCACAGCATTCTCACTTGAGCCCAAAAAGCTCTCGAAGCTTTCTAGCGAGGGCCTTCAGGCCTGACATTAACTTGGTAAAATTCACGACAGTGCAAAGGCATCCGAGATGAATAGCCTGATATTTCGCCGCTCTATATACGATTCGGAAAAGATTTCAGAGGTAGCCCACATCACAGCATCAAACATTCGAATTATCAGACCGGACCCTGACGCACAACCAAGCCAATACATAAAATTAATTGAGATAGGGCGGAATCTGATTCACAAAATTATGACCACCTTTCCTGGAGATCCCATTCTAGACATAGATAAGAACATATAAAAAAATAATCGAGGACGCCTTTCCACGAAAGATATTCAAAACTCTCTCATTAATCGCAAAACAAACATAGAGTATTATAATGTCGAGATCTACAGTCCTTTTCTGGTCTACATTTATTGACTGGGCGCCAAGCATAAAGATTGAACGAGAGCTAATCCTTAGGGAGAAGGAGAAGGGAAGCCATTGCATTGGAGTACATTGTGATGGCGCGCTTTCACATTGCCACGCAATGAGGAAAGATTACAAAGATCTCTTTGTATGCATTGGATGCCAAGACAGCTATCGCAAGAACATCATGCCACTTTGCGATGATGTAATCTTTCTAAAACCAACTGACATTACTGTTGATAGAAAAGCCAAGATTACCTCACAGGCAGATTTGTGCCAGTTGACAGAGAACAATATTGATATAGGAACTGCAGTACTTTCAAGCATAAAAACAGATTATGGAGACGACAATCCACCATTGGCAAGCCTACTTAAAGGGGTGAGGACAAGACTAAAAGCGGGCACCCAAGTAGCACGTCTTTTAGGGGAAATATTAGATAAATACTACCCAGATAAAGTTTATATGTTCAACGGAAGGCACTTTGACTCTCGTCCATTGCTAAGGATGTGCCAAGATAGAGGAATCGATTTTTATACATATGAAGTTGAATTCTCACCAAAAAAATTTAACCTTTGTCACAACTCGACTCCCCACTCACTTTCAAATTTGCAGGGTCAATTTATTAATTACTTAAAGCTTCAACATGCACAATTAAATACATCTTCTATAATTAACAGGATAAATTCAAAAGAAGATATCTACGCTCAAGGGTTTCGCGCAAGTCAAAAAGCAAAGGCATTACCCGCAGACTTTAATATTGATATACACAATATATCTATACTGCATTCATCAGAAGACGAATACGCCAATGTTGACGATTCTCTACGCCTTTGGGGCCATGAATCCTTTGCCAATCTATTGGCATCACTATCTCATAAATATATCAGTAATAAAGAGATATTGTTCTACGTGAGGCTCCATCCACGGCTGCAAAAATACAATCCGCAAAGCGTTAAAGATCTTCTCCGACTGAATTATAAAAACGTTCACGTCATTCCCCCTGATTCATCTATCGATACATTTGCGCTCGCATGTGCTTCACAATGTACTTTGTGTTACGGCTCTACTGCTGGTCCAGAGGCTATTCTATTGGGGGCAAGGGCAGTATGTATCGGAGAATGCGCCTATTCTGGGGTTGGGATGATGCCAGAAGCCAAAAATTTTGAAATACTAGACAAATACATAACAAATCCTGAATTAATTAACTGTTCCAAAGAAGTCGCTGCTCAATATATAAATTTTCTAAGCAAGAAGGGCGAAATCTTCCTAATTGAGAAGGAAGTTTATAGCTTTACTCGAGGGGGCCTGAATCAATTTCTTCAGCAATTTTATAACCTATGCCTTAAGTGCAGGATCCCTACTCGAAAAGGGTTCATCAGCTTACTTCTTTATACATACTGGAGAGTACAGATTTATTTAAAAGGGTTTCTCCAAAATATTATGCAGTAAATTTAAATTGAGGATCAACCCCTGGATAAGTCAAGCGAAATTAGTTTTCTCTCCCAGGACAAAAATTAACTCCCTTCCAAGTGGAATTAAGGGCACCTCGGAAAATCAACAAAATGTTCAACTGCGACATGATCACAACTATGATTTGTTGAGTATTTGACGTGACAACGTGGGTCAGTGAGGTTTCTGGGACGAAGAATAAAGAGCCAAAAAGCCAGGATAAAAAACCGGTTCTCAAGCGCCTGGCTGATTCATTCCCATGGGAATCGTTTCGCCCACTTCTTGACCATGGCTATGATCAGGAGGGCAAGAGCAATGCAGGGCGCATGAGGATTGATCCGTTGATTCTCTATAATATGTTGGTGCTGCAGCAGCTTTTCAATTTGAGCGTAGGCCTAGCCTTCCGTCTGCGGTTGACGAGCTCAAATTTTAGGTGAATGACAGCCGCTCCTTTGAGAAGTTTGTCGGGCTTGGAGAGATGAATAGCACTCCCGATGCCACCACAGTCGCCTTCTTCAGAGAACGACTGCGCAAGGCGTGAGTTATTGAGGAACACTTTGTGATGTTTGAGGCATGCCGGCGCTCACAGGGTATCCAAGCCCGTGGTGGTCAGATGATTGACGCAACTTTCGTCCCTGTTCCCTAGCCGCAGGCTTCTGCGCAACAGTAGCAACGCAATATCCACGAGGAGAACAAGGAAATCAAAGGCGGGAGGCTGCCGGAGGGCTGGGAGGAAAACCCAAATCGCTTGCAGCAAAAGGATTGAGATGTTCGCTGGACAAAAAAGAACGGCATCAGTTACTACGGTTACAAGAACAGCATTTGCATCGATGTCGACAATGGGTTGATCCGCCGGTATGCTGCCACGACTGCCAATATCCATGAGAGCCAGATGTTCCCACTCCTGCTGAATCCAGATAACGAACATGACTATATCTGGGCAAACTCAAAGTATTCCGGCGACTGGTTAATGAACTTCTGAGTCTCGGTGGCTTCGAAAGCCTGCTATACGAAAAAGGCGCTCGCAATCATCTGCTTAGCGACGCAGCCAAGGAATTGAATCGTATCAAGTCGTCAATCAGAGCGTGCGTAGAGCATGTCTTTGGTTGCATGACCATGACAATGGGGGGAAAGCTCACAAGAAAGATTGGGCTAGAAAGGAACGAGGCTTGGTGGGAACACAAGAACCTGACATTCAACTTCCTTCGTTTTCTTCAGCGCTTTGCCCGCGTAGCAGTGGTTGCATGAGACACTCATAGAAGTGCCATTGCTCAAAGTAACTCGTCAATAGACGATATAATGCTTTATTGCAGAGCCGCCGCCTTGGCAGCTTTTTAATGACCGCAAGATTTCTCTTTTGCGCTGATTATCAGAGGTACTCTTAAAATAAGTTTTTCAAACCAATTCCTTTTAAAGCCTGAAAAATAGATGCTGAAAATGAGTATAATAAAATTTATTTTTAAAACAAATCTTTCATAGGTATCATGGGGTTACTTCGTCTCATACTTGCTATGTGTGTAGTAATCGGACACCTAAGGCTTGGAAAACAGTTTGCGTTGGATGGTGGTGACGCAGTAAAAATTTTCTTTGCAATAAGTGGTTTTTATATGGGGCTGATACTAAAGTCTAAGTACGAGGTAAAAAATTGGGAAGGTATGAAAAGGTTTTGGATAGCACGTTATCTGAGACTTTATCCATTATATATTGTAATTTTAGCACTCTCAATTATCTGGTATATCACATTAGAATATCTAACCAACGGCCGCACTCCTGATTTTCCGCTGTTGCGATTTTCATCATATTTTTCTCCATTTGAAAATTTTATATTATGGCTTAGCAATATTTTAATTATAGGAATCGATATACCTTCTCTATTGGGACTGAATATAAATTCAGACATGATAGCTTTAATAGGCTCAAAGTCAGGTTCAACTATGGATAATCCTGATATAATATGGATGGGTTGGATGGTTTGGGTAAGGCAGGCATGGAGTTTGGGAACTGAATTATGGTTTTATCTTGCTACACCATTTATAGTCAGGCTAGGAAGCTTTGGGTTGGGTCTGCTAGGCATCTTAGCATTTTTTACTGGAAAAATGTGGAATAGCATTTCAGGTGGTGATAGCTATTATTTTACACCATATCTCTTTGTATTTTTTATTATAGGTATTTTATTAAATCGAATTTATAATTATTTAAAATTATCTCAAAATATATCAAATTTTCCTCTCGGCTTGAAAATTGCGCTACGATCAACACCTATTATTTGGGCAGTCATTTTGCCTGCTACTGGCATAAAGATAGGTACCACAATAACCTATTTAATTTTTCGCTTCAATACCTGTATTGTTTGCGCTCACAAAAAAAGATCATGTTGATAGGTTTATCGGTGAGTATTCATACCCAGTATATATAAGTCATATGCTCGTAATTTCTTTTACTTCTGCGTTAATATCTAAAATCTCTAATCGTTCCCCAATCTCACTAAGTATTTATCCACTTGCCTCTATCGCGCTAACCATAGCGTTTTCGATTTTGCTAGTAGTTTATGTCCAACTGCCACTGGAAACGATTAGGGGCAGGATCACAAAGGGCCTTTCAGGGGGTGTCGACTAATCATCTGCAAGCCACTCTGGCAGCAGGGCCTATTAGAAGTCTGCCCCAATAGCCCTGGCTTGGGCGCTGCGCCTACGGTGTCCTGCGCGGGAACCGCCCCTGCCCCTTGGCCTCCCAGCTCACCACCACCCCAGTCGCTGCAAGCGATCTGATCAGCTTCCTCAAGGCCCTTCCGGACTGCCGGATGCGCCGCGGCATTCGCTTTCCCCAGTGGTGGATGCTCTTGGTGGCGATCCTCGCGATCCTCAGCGGCCAGGGCTCGCTGGTTGGCATGGAGCGATTTGCCAAACGCCACCGGCAGACGCTCAACAAGCTGCTGGGCACCGATTTCGGCAAGTCGCCATCGGATTCCACATTCAGGCTGCTGCTGGCCCAGCTGGACGTGGCTGGCTTTGAGAGCCTGCTGCGCGGCTGGATGACGGCCCAGCCGGGCGTCGCTGAGCTGGACACCCTGGTCTGTGACGGCAAGACCCTGAGGGGCTCGATCGCCGAAACCGACTCTGGCGCAGCGAAATTCATCGCTCAGGTGAGCCTCTATTCAGAGACTCTGGGCGTGGCGATCGCCCAGACGACCTACGCCACCGACGCCAGTGGTGAGATCCAGGGGCCGCGTCCCTTGGAATGGTGTAAATCCTGAGGCCCGATTGCCCTGGACTGAGGGAGAACAGGGGTGAATGACGGGCTGTCATTCTTGAGGCGCATGTGCACCTCGTTGTTTCACGATGAATCCC
>NZ_JAGQBY010000147.1:0-7622 GCF_024345875.1 Synechococcus sp. EJ6-Ellesmere | reverse complement strand
TGCTCCGAACAGGGTCACAGACCGGCCCACCTCTTGCCACGACTGACGCTTGAAGAGCTGAGCCGTCAGCACCGGCTACGCCGGTGCTGCTCCTCCTGAATTACACCACTTGCTGGGACGCTGCTCTTGGCGCCCTCCGGCAGGTCCATGAAGGAGGAGGTGGAGAGCACCAGTCGTTGGGGGCGTTGAGCATCACCACCACCAGCTGGAGCAGAACTCAGGGCGCCATCACTGCGGCGAAAGCCGTAGGCATCCACCAAGCCCGTGCGCACCCCCACTGGCAAGGCGGTGCGTGACAACAGATCCTCGTAGTCGCTGCGGCAGCGGTAGTGGTTGAGGTACTGGTGGGCTAGGCCCAGGTGGGGCAGATCGCCTTCTCCAAAGGCGCTGCCATCCACTGAGTACCAGAGGGCTGGCAGGTCAAAGCGCTGCGGCAGCAGCGAAGGCTCACCCACCGGCACCAAGTCGTAGCCATCCACGGCGCCGGGGTTGGGGTTGGCCTGCCAGCTGCGCAGCACCAGGCCGTCATCGGTGAGCGAGAGGCTGCGGTAGATCCACGCTTGTGGATCGGGCACCAGGCCGCCGTGGGCATCGATCACCACCGTGGGCACTGATGCATTGCCGCTGGCGAAACGGGGCGGCAGGGCCTGCCGGCGTGGCTCCCGCCAGACGATCTCCAACGGGCCCGACGCCGGAGCACTGCTGGTGCCATCGGTGGGCAGGCGCCAGTTGAGCAGGTCGCCTCGGGGCACCAGTTGCAGGCGGGGCAGGGAGAGCCGGTCGCCCTTGCCGAGAGCCTCCAGCCGGTCGCCTTCTGAGGGCCAGCGGTGCTGGGGCGGCAGCTGCAGGATTAGGCAGCCTCCATCCCGCAGGGTGAGCAGGTCGGCCAGGAACAGGAACACCCCCAGATCGGTTCCCTGGCCATCCACGTCGGTGGCCACCCGGCTCAGCGAGTCGGGCAGCTCCTGCCAGGCCAGCCGCGACAGCATCCCTGCGTATGTGCGCAGGGCATCGCGGTAGAAGCCGGTGGGGCGGGCGGCCTCCAGTCGCTTGAGATAGCAGGTCTCGGGTTCCTCGATGCCGCGGGTTAGATACAACGGCCGGCGGCTGGTGCCGTCGGGGAGCTCCAGCAGGGTCCAGCAGTCGTAGACCAGTTGCAGGCGATCTCGCAGGCCAGAGAGGGTGGGGTGTTCCAGCCAGGGGGGCTGCAGTGCCAGCTGCGTGTCGCTAGTGATAGATGCAGGCCTGCGGCGGCGGGTGGTGGGCACTGGCTGCTGGCGGCATCACAGCTCTTGCCAGGAGCAGTGCTTTGGTCGTGAAGTGAACAATTCAGGATCTGCATAGGCTTGTCCGAGAGAAGGATGCCAAGCCAGACTCCATGGCACGGTGCCTTGCGATTCTTGTATGAGTCCTGAAATGATCTGGCCGAGAAAATTTCTTCGCCTTATTCATTGATACCCCATGGGGCTACATTGGCTATGTTAGTGGCTTACGCTTTCCAGGCAGACCAATAGATTCGGTGCTATACTTAAAATATATTTCGTTTGGCGGGGAACCGTAAATGAGAGGGCTTTCTAGGTGAACATATTTACTCAGCTTGTTTATGTTGTTGGGAGGGTAACTCCAGACCATGTCGAAATGCTTGGCACCGGCTTCCTGGTAAGCAATGATGGGCAAATAGCTACTACACATCACGTTACAGGTTCTGAGGGGGCTAACTTGGTGATACTTTCGCCTCATATAAACAGCATAAACTCTTATCAAGACTTGAGCGACACCAGCTGCCAAACTATTCCTGTTTCAGTCCAAGAAATCGATCCCATACGCGATTTAGCAATATTGAAAGCAGAAATTAAACACACTGGCTCGATCCCTAGACTCGGAAGCTTCGACGACGATAATGTGGGCGAGGAGGTTGGTATTTTTGGTTATCCCCACTGTGTTGAGGGTCGTCGAGCGCTCACGTTTCAGAGGGCAGAGATTGGAGCAAAAGTTCTGATTGATACGAAGGGAATCAAGTCAAAGCATGCAGTTATAAATACTCAAGCGAGGCCCGGGCAATCAGGCAGCCTTGTCTTCTCGTCTAAGGATCAGTCGATATCTGGTGTATTGGTTGGCGCGTGGGCTCCTGGCCAAGGAGGAATTTCTCTTGGCGGTATTAATCCGCGAGAATTGCACCAAACAACACAGTGCGTATCTGCGGAATACTTGAGGGACATGCTGTGACAGTCAAATTTGAAATCCCTATGGCCGATGAAGAAGAATGGCTCGGGCTTCTCAAGCCATACCAGCGCTCAATAATTAACGTGTTTCTCAAAGAAGACAGCCTCGAAGAAGCTGCCGAAAAGTGGCTAAGTACTACCGGTTCACCAAACATAGTGCCCTTCGGCGGCAATCAGAATTCAAAGCCGTTCTGGGATAGGTTTAGCGTCGAAGTTCGTAAATTCTTGTGCGATGACGAGGCTTATGTTGAAGAGAAGAAACTTCTCTCCTCAGAGAGTGAGGTATCTAAAGCCATTTTAGTAAGCACAATATCAGCCGCGATCGGGGCAACCCTTGGCTTTACCGCAACGCTTCTTGCGCCTCCCGTGACTCTATTGATTTGTTCGGTTGGAAGAATTGGAATCAATGCATATTGCAATTTTGACAGTTGACAATGCCATCTGCCTGGCCGCTTCAATAGACCTGCTCCTATCGGTTGGTGATAGCAGACGTTCACTCAACCGGAAAAGCAACCACCCGCACTGAGCAAGCATCAACGATCTGAAACCACTGTGCGCGGCTCATTCCTATTCGCTCCAGCATCTCCTCCACGCCAACTCCTGAGGACAGCAACCGCTGCCCCCGCGCATGAATCTCCCGCCACGTCGGCGGCACCTTCAGCAGGAATCCATTGTCCCGAAGGAAGTGCGTGATCTCCCCATTGGCATAGGTACGCCCGTAAGGCCGAAATGGGCCCCGTGAAGGGTCGTAGCGGCGCGCCGCTTTGATCAGCCCGATCATCGCCAGCTGCAGCAGGTCCTCTTTGGGATGGACAGTGCGGCGAGCGAAGTTGCCAGCGATCTTCTCCGCAAGGTCCCTGTGCTCCAGCGCCAGGGCATCAGCAGCGGCATGGGGCCTCACGGGGCGCTCGCGACGGGGTTTGCAGCGCGGGAGCCGCTGACCATGGGCTCTGGGGTGGTGACGCTCCGGTTCCTGCAGGTTGATCACCAGCTGCTCTGCCCGTGCATGGCACGCCTGCCGGCGGTAGCGCCGTTGCCGCAGCATTCGCTCCGCCCCAGCAGCATTGCCCACCAGCACCACCGTGAGCGGCAGCACCAGCTGCTCCACGCCCCGCGACAGCACAGCACCCACTGGACTGGCCACAAGGGCTCGTCTGGGATGTCCCCGCACTGCGGACACCATCGGCTCGCTCATCGACTCACCAGCAGTGGCGTCACCACTGGCTGGATGCCCTGGGCCTTCCAGTAGCGGCCCTCAAGCCACAGGGCACCGTGGCAGAAGGCATCCACCAGGTCCTTGCTGCCTTTGGGGAAACGGATCGCTTCCTCCACCAGCGGCTGGGCGCGGTGGTGAAAGCGAATTTGACCTGCTTCCACCAGGGGGGCGACGGCATGGGCGCGGGTTTCCTTGCTGCCCCGGGCGGTGATAGGCAGCATCCCCGGCACGCGGCGCCGGAGGGTTTGCAGCACCGCCGGGCCATTGGCGGCGTCCTCGATCAGCACGGCATTGGGCCTGAGGCCCTGCTGCTCCAGCGCCTGCAGGCAGCCCAGCAGGAAGCGGATCACCTCCGGAAGGCCAAAGCGGTGCCGGGCAGCCCAGAGCACTTCGAGCTGGAGTTCCTCCAGTGGAGCCTGGCCCTCCTGTTGTCCTGTGCGCGGATGGATCCGCCGCTGCGGTGGTGCCAGCAGGCCCGCAAGGCAGAAGCCGCAGTAGTCGCTCTCAGCTTCCCCCTTGAAGCTCAGGTCACAGGAGAGGGCCAGCAGGGCGTACTGCCGCTGGCGGCCAGAATTAGCTCCTGTCGCCTCGCAGGGGAAGGGCGGCCGGATCCAGTTGCGCAGGAAGATTGAGCCCGACGCCGGGCTGGGTCGCTGCTGATAAAGCGCTGCCCACCAGTAAGCGCCAAGGCGGGCGCAGATTTTGACCAGCTCGCTCAGCGGGAACCGCTCCGGGCAGAGGGCCTCTCCCGCCTGGCGCCAGTCGGGTACCAATGAGCAGGTGGGCGGCAGCTTGGGGCGTTCGGTCGGGTCCTCGGCGATGGCTGGCAGGTCCAGCACGGTCCAGTGCTGCGGCGCTTCCCCCAGCTCCTGCTCATACAACCAGCCGATCACGTCCTGGTGGTCCCAGCGGGTGAGCACCACCACCTGGGCCGAGAGGTTCGGTTGCTCCCTGCCGTCCGGCCCCAGCACAGAAGCCGGTTCTGCTCGGGTCAGCCACACCGAGCGCAGCCAGTCGATCAGCTTCTGCCGCAGAGCAGGGCTGGCGGCATCACCTGGGCCCTTGTAGGGGTCATCAATGATTCCCAGGCTGTAGCCCTTGCCCGTGAATGGGCCATCGACGCCGGCAGCGATGCAGCCACCACGCTGCCGCGTCAGCCAGTTGCCCACAGCTGCTGAATCGCTGGCCAGCAGGTGGCCGGTAACCCGGTAGAAGTGGCGCGCCTCTCTGGAGTGGGCGTAGGCCAGCTCCGCCGAATACGAGGCGATCGCCGCAAAGAGATGCGGGTAGCGCTGCAGGAAGTAGGCCGGAAACAGTTTGGAAACCAGGAGACTTTTGCCGAGGCGGGGAGGACAGGTAACGATCAGGCGGCTGAGCTGGCCATCGGCCACCTGCTGCAGCAGCTCGATCAGCACGTCAGCCCAGCGCTGGAAGCCATAGCGGGGGTAGGCCTCGGCAATAAAGCTGCGCAGGCTCTGGGGTTCCGATGGCTCGGCTGTGGTGGCCGTTGGCAGGTGCAGCAGGCCGGCATCACCCCAGGGGTCGAGCTCGCTCAGCAGCAGGCCGCTGCCATCTGCAGCAGGACGCTGAACAATCGCCGCAGGAAAAGGAGCGCCCCTCATGCCCGTGGCTCCGGTGGCTTGATCGGTGCGCGCAGCAGGCCACCGATCTCAGCAATCACGCGGAAGGCGCCAACGGCGGCCGAAAACTGCTCGGAATCCATGGCCCGGCGGGCGCACTCATTGAGGGCAAAGATCTGCTCAGCCTGGTGCCGGCGCCGGTCGGTGATCAGCTCCTCAACCATCCGCTCGCGGGCGAGGTTGAGGTAGCGGTTCACCGTCTGGCTGTTGCGGACCCCCCATTTCTCACCAGTGTTCTCCAGGATCTGGACCAACGGCAGGCGCTGGGCGATCCATAGCTGGGCTTCCGCCACCCGCCGCTCGATCTCCAGCCGACTGGGCCTGGGGGCCGCAGTGGTCCCGCGCCGCTGACGTGGCGGGTTACCTGGTCCCACCGGCCGCCGGGGGTCCACGCCCACCGCCGCCCCCAGCGGCTGTCCGTCGTCATCCTCCGCTGGTGCTGCGCAGCGCAACACCTCAATCGGGTCCGTGCCGCACCCATCGCCTCCAGGGCGCAGCGGGCTGCTCACAGCGGCCCCTCCTGCAGCACCACCCGCACATAGGCGGCCCACTGCTCAGGGGTGAGCACCACCCGCCAGGTGCCGCCACGAAAGCGCACCAGGGTGGCGGCATAGGGCACGCCGGCATGGCAGGCCTGCTGCTCTGCTTCCTTGGGTTTCAGCCGAGCTGCCGCTGCCACATCCGCCCAGCTGGCCACCTGGATGGCATGGTCCGGAACCCCGTCCAGATCACCTAGATCACCACCGGCAGCAGTGGTGCGGCCGGCACCGAGGCGTCGACGCACCGTGAACTGCAGCAGGCGGCTGATCAGCTCGGCAGCCTGGCGTTCAGCCGTGCCCCCCTTGCGCTTGGCCGGATGCATCGCGGCTTGCCCTCAGTTGCGCGGCAGACGGATCGTCCAGAACGGCCGCCCTGTTCTGGCGGTCGCGGCACCACTGGCAATCGCGTCCTTCTGGGCGGCCTTGAGGGCCTGCTCTCGTTGCTTGATGGCCTCGGGGTAGGCATAGGTAGTGCGACCAGAAGACCAGCAGAAGCTGGTGTCGTTGTGGCAGAAGGTGGGATCCACCATCCCAGCCTCAAAGGCCGCATCGAGCTGATCGAGCAGGGGTTCAAGCTCGGCCTCCAGCTGCTTGTGGGAGTTCTTGATCGCGGTGATGCGATCCAGCAGGGCATCAAGCACAGCCGAATCCAGCAGAGAGGAGGGCGCTGCCGGTGGCGCGGGAGCTGGGGCAGAAGCAACGCCCGCCAGGTTGATGGGCGCCGCAGCGATAGGTGCGCCCAGCGAATCGGATGCCATGACCGCAAACACCGAGCAAGAATTGGCCCGGAATTACGGGGCACCTTAGCGGCTCGCAAACGTGAGGCACAAGTAATGGCTCAGGCCTCTGGCGCGCTAGGGCTCAGAACGGCCGGTGCAGACCGCTGTAATGACTCCAAGCCGCTGCCCAGGCCAGCAGACACTCCCGCCGCGTGTAGGGCGCAGAGAAAAGGGTGCGGCCAGGCCGGCACCAGATGGTCTGGCCGTAGTCGAACCACTGCCCCTGGCTGCTCTCCAGGGCCATGTAGCCACCGATCTGGGCGCGGGTGCAGTAGGTGCTGCCGCCGTCCGCCAGCGATTTCAGATCAGCCAGCACCCGCGCCGGGCCCGCCGCCCAGCTGGGCCGATCGCTCGGAATCGGCAGGGCGGGATCAAGGAAGGCGGTGTCGTAGGTGCCGGCCACATTGCGCACCAGACAGCAGGTGGGGCGCTCAGAAGCAATCACCTGCACCTGCTGCCAGCGCCCGTGGTTCAGCAGCGGTTCAACCCAGTCGGCGTACTCGGCAAAGGCCTCACCGTGCTGCGGGTGTTCAAGCAACTGCACCTGCCGGTGCTGGCAGCGAGGTGTGGCGCGCTGCGCCTTGAGGCTGAGTTCCAGGGCCAGGTGACAGGTGGTTCCCCGCGGTTGCCAGATCGCCTGGGTAGCGGCGATGCGGGCCATGGCGTAGCTCGACTTACCAGCCGCCAGCACGCCGGTGATCGAGACCGGAAAGAGGTGATCGCCCAGCCAGTAGCAGTGATAAGGATCACGGCGCAGCAAGCCAGGGATCGGCGCCAGCCAGCCGCCGGCCTCCTTGCCGGTAACGCGCCGGCCGGGCAGATGAGCAGCAGCGTCGCTGGGGAATGTCATCGGCATCAATCCTGCTCCCTGCTGCTTGGCGCTTGCAGCGAGGGGCGTGTCATACCCCGATGCGGAGGGGGGAACAGGGGGACAGGGAGGGACAACCCTTGTCCCGCCAGCAGATCACCTGCGGTGCAAGCGATCTGGGCCTTAGGGGGGACGGGGGACAGCCGTAAGGGGAATTTCGAAAGGCTCGAGGCTGCAACCAGCAGACAGCAGAAAAAGAGAGAAATCCTGTCCCCCCTGTTCTTCTTTTCTCTAAGAGTTTGCGGAAAAACCACCTGAACGCCCGCGTTTTTCCCTCCTGAGAGCTGATCACGCTCCGTCCGGGCTGGTTTTCAGCGAATCAGCGGCTCAGAACGCCCATTTCAGGTGTTTTGCCCCG
>NZ_JAGQBY010000146.1:0-7823 GCF_024345875.1 Synechococcus sp. EJ6-Ellesmere | reverse complement strand
CTCAATTGCGGCACGATTGGACGTGGGCATGGTTCGTCTGGTTGAGGTAGTGCTCAAACCAGGGTCACGGGCCTGCCCACCCCTTGCAACGCTGGCCGCTGAGCGGAACGTCTGAGGTGCGCGCTCACCCCCGGCTACGCCGGGGTTGAGGTCCCCAGGGATTTACACCAACACAGGGGACGCAAACAAAGCCAGGCTAGGGCCTCTCTGAGGTTCAGCTCCCGCCGTGCCGCCTCCTCCAGCAGCGCATCCAGCCGGCCTCGGATTGCCGGCAGCCGCAGCCGGGTGAGCATGGCCTCCAGCTCCTCGGTCGGCACCGGTGCTGTTGCCGGTGTGGATCGATTGCGCGGGTTGGTACTCATGCCGCCACCTCCCCGATCAGCTCGGCATAGACGGCCAGAGGCCGGGCCAGTTCAGAGCTGCGAACGGCCCGCCGCTCCTGCTCCGGACCACGTTTCTCGCTGGCGTCCCGCAGCGATCGCACCGCCTCGCGCTGCTGCCGCTGCGGCACCAGGCCATCCCAATGGCCGTCGATCACCTGGCGGCTGCGGCTGCCGGGCTGCTGGCGCCTGTGCTCAGCGACGATCCGGCCGCCATGGCGGATCAGCACCTGTTGATTGCGCACCAGCACGCTCACCCGCTGACGGATCAACGTCTGCGGCGCTGAGTACCAGTTCGCCTCCACCTCCACGCAGCAGTCGCTGTGCACGATCCGCACCAGCTCCCGCTCCGCCAGGAACGACGGCTTGGCCTCCAGCGGCTGCAACGCCTGGGCTTCTGCGCGCACAAACCGCTCCAGCGGCGCCTCACCGGTGGTGCCATGCACCCGCAGGTCGGCCACCTCACGGGTCCAGCGCACCAGATGGCCCTCCAACTCCGCCCAGCTGATGAACTCCCTCCCGGCGATGGCGTTTCTTTTGACGTACGCCACCCCGCGCTCGTCCTTGCCTTTCGTCCTGGCCCGGTACGGGCGGCAGGCACGGGGTTTGAATCCCCAGTAACTGGCGAACTCCTCCAGCCGCTGGGCGAACACCAGGATCTGCCGCTCCGGATCGTGCTGGCTGACCAGCGCACGGGCGTTGTCCACCAGCACCTCCTGCGGCACCCCGCCCCAGTAGCGGAAGCCCTCCTCCAGGGTCTGGAGCCAGTGGTCCTGCTTCTCGCTGCGAAACGCCCGCACCAGCAACCGGCGCGAATAGCCCAGCGTCAGTACCGCCAGGTGCACCCGCACCCGCTCGCCGCTGATGCTCACCAGGCACTGGCCAAAGTCAGCCTGCAGCTGCCGGCCGGGCGGCGTCTCAAACCGGACTGTGGCCAGGGCCGCGTTGCGCAGCTCCTGCCGCCACGGCTCCACGGCACGCTCCACCGTGCGCAGGCTCACCTCGATGCCCTTCTCGCTGGCCAGCTCCTGCCGCACCACATCGGCGTTGCCGCGATGGGCCAGAAACCGCTGCCGCAGCCACTCCCTTTGGCCATCGAGAACCGAGTTGCGGCAGGGCTTTCCGTAGGGCTGCCAGCCACCCTGCCGCAGATACTTGCGCACCGTCTCCGGCGAACAGCCCAGTTCCCTGGCAATCCGCCGCCGACCCCAGCCTGCCGCTGAAAGCCGCTGCATCGCCTCCACGTCCTGAGGGGTCTGCACCTCCTTCTCCACAGCCATCGGCTCCAGAGATGGCGCCCCTCCGCTCCCCTTGTCGCACTGCCTGGCTCGCTCCACGGGGTGGACCAGTTTTCGTGTCGCCTCCGGGCCAGTTTTCACTGTCGCCTGACACCTGAGATCGTGCGCCAAGGCTTTCAGGAGCTATTGGAAGCGGAGGTGTCCGCTGCCATCGGTGCCCAGCTCCATGAACGCCGGCCAAACGAGCGAGCCACCCATCGCAACGGCTATCGCGAGCGTGTGCTCACCACCCAGGTGGGCGACCTCACCTTGGCGATCCCCAGGCTCCGCCAAGGCAGCTTCTTCCCCAGCTGTCTCGAGCCGCGCCGCCGCATCGACAAAGCTCTCTACGCCGTGGTGATGGAGGCCTACACCGGCGGTATCTCCACCCGGAAGGTCGACGCCCTGGTGGAGGCGCTGGGCGGGGCCAGCGGTATCTCCAAATCGGAGGTGAGCCGCATCTGCCAGGGGCTGGATGAGCAGGTGAAAGCATTCCTGCAGAGGCCGCTGGACCATGCATCCTTCCCCTACGTCTACCTGGACGCCACGTACCTCCACGGGAGGCTGGGCCGCAACATGCAGGTGGTGTCGCGGGCCGTGGTGGTGGCGATCGGCATCAATGCCCTCGGCTACCGCGAGGTGCTGGGCATTGCCGTGGGCGACAGCGAGACCGAAGGCTTCTGGCGCCAGTTCCTGGGATCGCTCAAAGAGCGTGGCCTTGATGGCACCCGCCTGGTGATCTCCGACGCTCACCTCGGGCTGACGGCGGCGATCAAAAGGATGTTCCAGGGTTGCGCCTGGCAGCGCTGCCGGGTGCACTTCCTGCGCAATCTGCTCAGCCATGTGCCAAAGGCTGGCCAGGACATGGTGGCTGCCGCGATGAAAGCAGTATTCGTGATCCAGGCGCCTGATCAGGTGCGGGCCCACTGGCAGCGGGTCACCGAGATGCTGCGTAAACAGTTCCCCAGTGCTGTGTCCGTGATGGAAGCCGCCCGTGAAGACGTGCTGGCGTTCCTCCACTTCCCGCAGGAGCACTGGCGCAAGGTCTGGAGCACCAACCCGCTCGAGCGCCTGAACAAAGAAATCAAGCGCCGCACCAACGTGGTCGGAATCTTCCCCAACGACCCAGCCATCATCCGCCTGGTAGGCAGCCAGCTGCTGGAGCAGCAAGAGGAATGGCAACTGGAGCGCCGCCGCTTCTTCTCCGAGGCCACCATGGCCAAGATCCCGGAGCCCAAGGAGCCTGAGAATCTGCTGGAATTCTCCGATGGCGATCCAGCTGACGCAGCATCGGCAGCCACGATCTGAACCCGCCAGCGCGGCTGGCTCGATCTACACGAATTCCCACGATCGCAGAGTTGCAAATTCAGCGATCAGGGTTCATACTGGATGAACGGATCCGATCAGTAGGCTCCGCAGCAGTCAGCCTCTGACTGCACCTGTTCACCCTCCCAAGAGGGTCACAGGACCTCCCGAGTTACACCACTCGGAGGGGCGCTACCGTCATACCAGTCCCCCCCTGCGTTGTAAGCAGGTCTCATGAATAGACTCACATCGGGACGTTCTCTGGATGAATGGCGAGAACCAAGAAAACACTGTTGGATCTCTCCTGCAGTACTCAGCTGCTGCTGTGCAATCTTATTGAGCTCCTGAATCTTCTTTCTATCATCCAGAATAATAGCTGTTCGTTCATTGACTCTACTAGCCAAGTCCTGAACTTCTTGTATCGGGGAGAGGCGAAGAAAAATCTCTTCATCAAGACGTTGGCCTGCATCTGACGCTCTTTTCGACCTAAGAACAGATGTGAACTCCTTCTCTAGCGCAAATCCAGCAATGGCGTTGATCACAATGCCGGCAATAAAGGTATAGATAAGGCTATTAAGCATGCTCTCGTAGAAGAGGGCCAGCTCCTTGAATTGAGGCTCGGCTGCCCATGTCATCGTTACTATCTCTTATCCATCTCTACACGTCCTTGCCAATAACTCCTGGCATAGCGCTTGAGCGAGACGCGCTCCGCGACATTGTTGGGCATTAAGAGCTTAATTGTATTTGGACGCTTCGCCAGAAGTGCCGCACGAGCAGATATGGGGGTTGCCAATGTTGCATCAGTGTAGGCATCCCCTAATATGCTTGTCAGATTCTCCTCTGATGATAAAGTGTTATCAGGAGAGTCTTTTGATTGCCATTTGAAGTGAGCTCCCCACCGCTTCATATAACTAATAACCTCAGAGTGCTGCCTAGCCGATGAATTTGGGCTCAGAAAGTCCGTGATGAAGGTCGCTTCGCGCAGGAAGTCATTATGAAGCTTGTTAGCAAGTGCGAATGTTAGATTATTAGCCAGGTGAGATGCCACGAAGATCGAGACAACCACGATGAGGCTGTAGCCAGTAGAAAGCGAAAGAGCCTGTATCGATATTGTTGCTCTTTCTTTGCTACGTCTATTGTGGAGCAATGCAAATGCCGAATAGACAACATAAGCAAGTAGAATGTTAATGACACCATTCAGCAAAGCTTTTTGCGCAAGAGCCAAAGCATCCGTATAGTCTAGTCCAAGCAGATAGCGGTAAGCAAGATAGTAGAGGGGGCCGCCGATAAAAAGCCAGAACAAGAAGTCGGCAATAATAATGTGCCCCTTTTGTAAGAGTGCCCCGCCATGACGACCATTAATAAGGAGTGTAAGGACAAGTACTTCCAGTAGAAAGATCAAACAAGCGTATGGATGCCCCCACAAATACACTGTCGCCAGGCTTGCTGGGATTGCAACAACAAACCCCCACCAACCGCCAGCAAAGAAAAGCGTCATGAGTGCAATACTCATGCCGAATACCAAGCTGACTCCCAAGTAAAGCGGGTAAGGGTTTAAGTTAACGATTGTCGCAAGGCAAGCTACCAAGATGATAAGCCAAGGCATGTGACGCATGAGAGAGGGTACCTTAAGCATCATTTGCTCAGTCCTACTTTACGTTGACTGTATGGCATGGCTTGAGATACAATCCTTGGTGGGGTATGCATAGAACTACCTTCCATCGTACGATCGCAGCCCCCAAAAGAACCTGCAGTGCGCGCGGAACTGCAGGCATTATGCAGATACACACTTGGTTTCACTTATGTATTCATCACTCAGTCGGCTATCAGCAGCGAGAGCAGGTCTTGGGATGCATAGACATCACGATAAAAAGTCAGTTGTTCACTCTTGAAGTAGCAGCCGCCGCGGTGCCCACGCCGCACCCAGCATACCGTACCCTTGGCAAGAGTTTCACCACTCCTATCGTCAAGGCAGTGCCATTCGAAATGCACAAACTCACCCCAGAACATCACAATGGGCCAACACATGGTGACGTTTGGCTGAGCAATCAAAGCCCACCAATGACGCTCTCGTTCCGCCTGCTGAGTTAAACCATAAAAAGGACCATCTTGACAGAAGTAAACCAAATCATCTCTGTACTCGCCACGGAGGAGATCAGCTCGAGCTCTACGTAATGCTTCACAGTGAGTAGGCCACCACTCTTTATTTTCCTTCTCAATCGTAGCTGAGTCATACAGCGCGTCAATCGCTGGTAGCTCGCTTTCCTTAAGAGCATTGAAGGCATCAGCCTGCTGAATCAGTTCATCACCAAGTTGCTTGGAAACAAGGCCTGGCCTCGAAAAGTCTGCGGACATGCCCGAGTAGTAGTTACGTGACATAGTATGGTACCGATGGAATGATGATTGTGGCGGTAGCTTGATTAGTCCTTAGGCCTTAGATCTAATCTGCTTTAGCTTTCCAAATGCGCCAGCAGCTTTATTGAAACCGCAATAAGCACAGGTGAACAGGAGAAGCTCTTCTATCTCCTCAAAACTAGATCCTTGTTTCAGCGCCATGTTCACGTGCGCTTCGAATGGCATTCCAGGTCCGTCCAGCGACTGATTCGCAACATCAAGCGCGATCGTAATCAGAGCTTTGGTCTTTTGAGAAATGATCGGCTTTCCCCAGACTTCACCACATACTCGTACACAGAGCTCACCAAAGAGATCATTGATGTCATGAAGACCTTGCTTAAGATCTTGATCGCTTGTGACAGCATTGTTCATGAGTGGAAAGTCGTTAGTTGTCATAGCCTAAGGTGAAGTTGTCATTTGGCCATAGTATCATGCTGAGTTCGTAACAATTCTTCCCGTCAATCCATTCGTACTTTGTTTGATCTACATATTGTTCAATAAGGAAGATACCAAGTCCACCAACACGTCGCTCATGAACCGGTTGGTTGGTGTCGATGGGATCTCTCTGATTGAAATGAGGATTAAACTGAATCCCAGTATCTTGTGTGCGAAGAACAAGCCAGACTTGTTCATCGAGCCTGCGATAAATCATGGATACCTCAAGCTGTGCATGCGCGCCTCGACTGGATTGATTACTATCCGAGGCCTTTACGATGTTAGAAACCAGCTCCTCACAGGCAAGCCGAAACTTATAAGCACGAGACTGGTCCTTAATTATGGCGCCAATTAACTCCTTTGTGAAGTCAATGAAAGCGTCCCAGAATTCCATCGAAGCAGGCTTCTCGATTGAGCCTAGCGCTGTGTCGCAAGAAGAGATATCCATTGCATTCTAAATATCGTCTTCACTGGCTACAATAACAATTGCCTGGGAAAGACCTGTCTTTGCAACGGTTTCTACGATCTGCTCCGAAGCACCTACAAGGAAGAGGCGTGATGTGTGCGGCATCTTCTGTTTTGCAAACACGATGGCACGCAAGCCTGCGCTGCTCACAAAGTCTACTTCAACAAGATTGAGGCGCAACTGCGCGAGTAGGTGCAGTTCAAGCTCTGTCAGCTTTCTGAGTAATTCCGGAGCAGTTTTTGTATCAACATCACCAACAAGCACGAGAGTGGCATGAACATCACCTTGGACGACATCAATTGAGAGAGCCATAGTCTGAATGTTTGAGTGTGGTTAGGAGCGTGTAATCACGTCTCGATGTGAGACGCTGAAAAGACAGTGACAGATCTTTCACCAACTAGAATCCCGTGGCTTTCAAACACACATGGCTTAGTGGCGTATGGATTCTGCTGATCACCAGTATTAAAATGAAGTTCCCAGCGGTACTCTGGGGGCAAAACAGGCAGATCAAACCAAGTGGAGTAGTGCGCCATATTCGTGGCAACATAGACTACGTCCATGAGCTCAGTGCCTGGATGATCGCAACTCATCAACCAACCTAATTGCCTGGAGCTAGCCGACCAATCGACCTGCCAAGGCGCTGTGCCATGAAAGCTACAACTTGGTAGATAACGACTGCCTAAATGATTAAAGTTGTTGATGCGCAGGCAAGGGTGACTATGCCTAAAATGGATCAGTGCTTGCGTGAACTCAAATAAGAGATGATTGCTTTCACAAAGGCGCCAGTCAACCCATGTCAATGGCGAATCAATGCAGTAGGCATTGTTATTTCCATGCTGAGATCTACCAAACTCATCTCCCATGAGGAGCATTGGTGTTCCTCGGCTCGTCATTAACATGCTGAGTGCATTCATCGACTGCTTCGTACGCAATGAAAGAATACCAAGATCATCAGTCCACCCTTCTGCCCCACAGTTCCAGCTATAGTTGTCATCTCCGCCGTCATTGTTGTTTTCGCCATTGGCCTCATTGTGCTTTTCGTTAAATGAGACGAGGTCGACCAGCGTAAAACCGTCATGGCATGTTATAAAGTTTATAGACGTGGCAGGCGAGCGCCCATTCCACTGATATAGGTCAGGTGAACCCTGAACTCTTTGAGCCATTTCGCCAACTTGACCTTCATCTCCTTTCAAAAACCTTCGAGCTGTATCCCTGTATTTTCCATTCCATTCGGACCAGCGTCCAAATGCAGGAAATGTACCTACTTGATATAAACCGCCTGCATCCCAGGCTTCGGCAATCAATTTACACGATGAAAGAATTGGATCAAACGCCAGTGATTCCAGCAATGGTGGATTGCTCAGTGGCGCACCCCAAGGATCCCTTCCAAGAATGCTTGCAAGGTCAAAACGAAAGCCATCAATATGATATTCAGAAGCCCAATAACGCAAGCAATCTAGGACAAGATTCCTTACGCCCGGATTATTGCGATTGAGAGTATTTCCAGTGCCACTAAAGTTGAAATAATAACCCTCCGGTGTTAGCATGTAGTAAATCTTGTTATCA
>NZ_JAGQBY010000145.1:0-7902 GCF_024345875.1 Synechococcus sp. EJ6-Ellesmere | reverse complement strand
GATCGGCCGGCCGATCAGCGCCGCCGCCGATCCAGCTGCCGCCTTTGCGGCCTGCTGCGCCGAGCTGTCCATACTTGGCCTGTGATCACACGGGCCGAACCGATGCGACGGATCCTTGCCGCTCTGGTGGCCCTGCCGCTGTTGGTGCTGCTGCTCTGGCCCGGCCATGGGGCCTGGGCGGCGGCGCCAGCCTTCACGCTCCCGGCGCTTCCCTATGCCGCCAATGCCCTGGAGCCGGCGATCGATGCCACCACGATGACGATCCACCACGACCGTCATCACCAGGCCTACGTGGACAACCTCAACGCTGCCGTGGCCAGGGATCCGGCCCTGAGGGGCCTTGATCTCGAAGAGCTGCTGGCGCGGGCTTCTGGAGCCCCGGAGGCTGTGCGCAACAACGCCGGCGGCCACTGGAACCATTCGTTTTTCTGGGCCTCGCTCACCCGGCCCGGACAGGGAGGTGAGCCCAGCTCAGCCTTGCAGGAGGCCCTAGTCCGCGACTTCGGCTCGATCGAGCAGTTCCGTGCTGCCTTCCGGGCTGCGGGTCTGGCTCGCTTCGGCTCGGGCTGGGTGTGGCTGATCACTGATTCGGAGGGCAAGCTTCAGGTGGTCTCCACCCCAAACCAGGACAATCCCCTGATGGACCTGGCTCCGGTGGGCGGCACGCCCCTGCTGGCCAACGACGTCTGGGAGCACGCTTACTACCTCATGTACCAGAACCGCCGCGCCGACTACCTCGACGCCTGGTGGTCCGTGGTCGATTGGTCGGTGGTGTCCGATCGCTATGCCACCCGCTAGCGCCTCCCCTTATCGCCGCCCACTGACCACCGATGCCCCGCGCAGGGATCCAGGCCGCCCAACCGGCTCTTCGCTTCATCCCGCCGGACTACAACCGCTGGGTGCACTGGCTCTGCCGGGCAGCTTTGCCATGGCTGTTGCGCTCCCGGGGTCTGGTGCACTTCGAGACCAGCGGCAGCGAGAGCCTCGCCACCCTGTTCGCCGAGGCCCAGAGCGGCCGCAGTCGCTTGCTGATTGCCTTCCGCCATCCCAGCACCACCGACCCGCTGGTGATGGCCCAGCTGCTCTGGCGGGAGGTTCCCCGGGCGGCCAGACGCCATGGGCTGAGCCTGAAGGCCCCGGTTCACAGCCAGTTTCTCTACGACCGCGGTATTCCCCTCTGGGCGGGGGATGCCGCTGGCTGGATCCTCTCCAAGCTGGGCGGCATCCCGATCCAGCGGGGCAAGCTCGACCGCCTCGCCCTCAAGACGGCCCGCGACCTCTTTGCCCACGGCCCCTTCCCCCTGGCGATCGCCCCGGAGGGGGCCACCAACAACCACGGCGAGCTGCTCAGTCCCCTTGAGCCCGGTCTGGCCCAGATGGCCTTCTGGTGTTGTGAGGATCTGGCGGCGGCTGGGCGCCACGAGCGGGTGCTGATCGTGCCGATCGGCCTTCAATACTTCTCGACCAGCGACGACTGGGGAGCGATCGATCGCCTGCTGGGGCGCCTGGAGGACCTGCTCGGCCCCTCCACCGCCACAGTGGCAGCAAGCTCAAGCGCCGTCTCCGAGCTGCCCGCCGACCCCGATCAGGCCCCAGAGCACCGCTACCAACGGCTGATTGCCCTTTCCGAGCAGCTGCTCACCCTGCTGGAGGGGTTCTATCAACTCCGTGACGCTGGTCCAGCGGCTGATTTCTTCGAGCGGCTGAGCCGGCTGCGGGACCACGCCCTGGCCGTGGCCGAGGACCACTTCCAGCTCTCCCCCAGGGGCAGCGTCATTGAGCGCTGCCGCCGCATCGAGCAGGCGGCCTGGGCCTGCATCTACCGCGACGACCTGGACGAACTCTCTGAAGTGGAGCGCAGCCTGGCCGACTGGTCGGCGCAGGAAGCCGACATCCGGATGGGCCACATGCGCCTGGCGGAGCACTTCGCCACATTGAGCGGCTCCTACGTGGCCGAGAAGCCCAGCATCGACCGCTACGGAGAGGTGTTGATGATCCTGTGGCGGGCGGTCGCCTGGATCCGTGGCCGCGAGGAGGAGCGTCCGCCCGCTCTCGGCCCCTGGCGGGTGCGCATGGCGGTGGCGGAGCCCATTGATGTGCTTGAGCGCAGTGGTGCCTACCGCCGCGACCGCCGCGGGGCCGTGGAGCGGCTCACCACTGAGCTGCGCGAGCGGCTGGAGGCGGCGATCGGCTAAGGCAAGGCTGAGGCTCAGGCGGCGAGGCTGCCCTGGGGCACGAGCTCGGCGTAGAGCTGCTCAAGCTGCTCGATGTTCCTGGCCAGGGTGTAGCGCTCCAGGACCCGCTCCCGGGCGCGGCGGCCCAGCTCGGTGGTCAGCACCGGCTGGTCGCGCAGAACCGGAAGCAGCGTACGCAGCTGGGTGGTCACGCCCTGGGTGCTGATCACGATGCCGGCCCCTCCCTCCAGAACTTCGCCGTCGGCGCCGGCATCGGTGGCCACGCAGGCGGTGCCGCTGGCCATCGCCTCCAGCAGGGCCAGGGAGAGCCCCTCCACCAACGAGGGCAGCAGGAAGACATCCGCCGCCTGCAGCAGGGCTACCCGTTGCTGCAGGTTCGCTTCGTAGCCCCACCAGAGCACGTCGTGCTCGTCGCTGTTGCCCTGCAGGGCCTGACGCAGAGGGCCATCTCCGACGATCACCAGCAGGCAGCCAGCCGGCCGCACCAGCCGCCAGGCGCGCAGCAGGGCTTCCACGTTCTTCTCGGTGGCCAGCCGTCCCATGTAGAGGAAGAGGCGGCGCTGGCCCAGGCGGGCTCGAAGGCTGGCCAGTTCCCGTGAGGGTGCTGCCGGGTCGGGGGGGCACCACAGGCCGGGATCGACCCCGTTGGGGATCACCGCCAGCCGCTCCTCGCGCACCCCCAGCCGCGCCAGCACCTCGGCCTGCAGCTCGGAGAAGACGATCACCCGATCGAAACGAGCCAGGGTCGGGGCGTAGAGCTGGTAGGTGAGCTGCTGAGTTCCGGCGGTGATGTTGCGCAGGCCGGCATCAAAGGCGGGATGGAACGTCGCCACCAGCGGCACTCCCAGGTGCTGGCAGAGATCCGGCAGGCGGAAGTCCAGGGGGGAGAGGGTGAGGCTGGCGTGAACCAGGTCGGGGCGCAGGCGCTCCAATGATTCGCGCAGCTCCCGCTGAGCTCCCGGCGAGGGAATCGTGTAAACCTGGGACTTCACCAGGTAGGGCAGCGTCACATCATCCGCCCCAGTCCTGGCGGGATCCGTTGGGACAGGGCTGCTGGGTTGGCTGCCCTCCACCTGTTGGCCCGTATCCCAGGAGCGCCCCAGGCCGGCGGCGGGGGTGTCGAAGTGGATGAAACTGACCTGATGGCCGTGTTGCCGGAGCCGCTCGGTGGTGGAGAGGCTGTAGGTGACGTTGCCGCAGAAAGGTGACTTCTTGCCCAGCCAGGCGATGTGGGCCAACGCTTCAGGCCTCGTCCTTGGGGAACGCTAGCAGCGCTGCCAGGGCTTCTCGATCAGTATCGCGATCATGGTGATCGCGGCCAGTCCCCACAGCACCGGCATCAGTCCATAGCGGCTCACCACCGCTCCAGCCAGCACCAGGGGCAGGCTGAGCGCCACGTTGATCAGGTTGTTCTGCAGGCCGAAGACCTTGCCGCGCATCGCTTCGGGGGTGTCGTCCTGGATGGTGGTCTGCGATGGGATCGCGACCAGCGCCGCGCCGATGCCGAGCAGGCCGCAGAGGCCGAGGGTGAGCCACAGGCTGCCTCGGCCCTGGCCGAGCAGCACCAGACTGAGGGCAATCAGCGCCAGGCCGGTGGAGGCCATGCGCCGGCGGTTGAGGCCCTGGCCCAGCTGGGCCACGCCGAGGGCGCCGCAGGCCATGCCCACGCCACTCATGGCCAGCAGGGTGCCGAAGCGGGTGGGGCCCAGCCCTTCGATAGCCGAAGCCAGGCTGATGGCCAGCACATAGAGGGCCGCCAGGATGCTGTACAGCAGCACAAGCTGCAACAGGGCCCGCCGCACGCTGACCCGTTCGCGCAGCACCTCGATGCCCTCGGCGATCTCATTCCAGACGCTGGTGCCCCGCTCCACCCGCTCCGGCTCCTCCATCCGGATCGTGCTGATGCACAGGGCCGCCAGCCCGTAGCAGAGCGGCAGCAGCACGAATTCCCCGCCACTGATGCCGATCCCCCTGAGGCTCGAGCGCAGCAGCCGCAGCACTGGGTCGCCGAGGGCGAAACCAACGATCGTGGCCCCCATGCTGGTGGCCTGATAGAGCGACATGGCCGCGAGCATGCGTGGTCTCGGGACCAGCAGAGGGATTGCCGCCTGCTCGGCGGGCGCGAAGAACTGGGTGAGCACCGACTCCAGGAAGGTCATGGCCACCAGGCCCCAGTAGCCCCAGCTCAGCCCCAGCCACTGGGGCCCGGGCAGCAGCGCCAGAGGGGCCAGCAGGGCGAGTCCGGCCCGCAGGCCGTTGGAGGCCACCATCACCTGGCGCTTGGGCCAGCGGTCGGCCCAGACACCGGCCACGGTGCCCAGCACCATCGCCGGCACGGTGTTGGCCACATAGATCCCCGTGGCCAGCAGGGTGATCATCTGGGCGCGGGTTTCCAGATCGAGCCGCAGGCTGGCTGCCGCCTCGGCCAGCACCATGTTGTTCTGGGGGGTGTCCGTGACCCAGTACTGGGCGATCAGGAACACCATCAGCACGATGTAGAACTTGTCGGCCAGCTGGGAGAAGATCTGCCCCAGCCAGAGCCTGCGGAAATCGGGGAGGGCCAGCACGGCCTGCAGCCCGTCGGTGCGTGAGCCGCTGCCCTCCGCAGCGGCCGGGCGGGTGTCCTCGGAAGGGTCCGGAGGGGGCGTGGCGGTCGGCCGGGACAATCCGCTCCAGGTGTCAGTCGTTCGGCGGCAATGATGGCGCAGCGCCAAGGTGTCCCTGAGCCTCGGCGCCGAAGCAGCCCTTCAGCAGGCGCAGGGCTTTCCCCCGGCGGCCGAGGTGCTCCTGGCACCACACCTGCACCAGCTCCAGCAGCCGCAGCCAGACCCAGGCCGGTCCCATCAGGGTGCCGTCGTGGCAGCGGGGGAGACCGGGCCGTGGCAGCCGTTGCAGCAGGGCCAGCTCGGAAGCGTTCAGCACCAGCATCGCCCCGGCCAGCGCGCCGATCACCAGCCCCTCACTGGGCAACAGGCTGCAACGCCAGTCGCGGTTGCCCAGGGGAGGGGCCAGGGGCTCGCCGCTGCGGGCACAGCGCTGGAGCGGCAGCCCGTAGCCCCCCAGCGCCAGAAGGTGCACGTGCCCCTGCACGGCGATGGCCAGCGCTTCGAGGTTGTCCTGGCGCTCGGACACCACCAACTCCAGGCGGCGCAGCTGCAGGGTGAGGTCGCCGAGGGCTCCGGCCACCCCATCCCCGTCGGGCACCAGGCGCAGGCAGAGCTCCGCCAGCGACTGGGCGGCGGCGAGGGTTTCCAGGCGCTGTCCCAGCTGCCCGACGCTGTGGATGACCCGGAGCTGGCGCACCCGACGCAGGCCGCGGCCACCGCCGACCTGGAGCCGCAACTGGGACAGGGGCACCGCCGCCGCTAGGCTGCTGCGGGGGCGCCGGGCCCCCGGCACCGCCAGGCGGCTGAGGCCACCGTCTTCGCTGAGCAGGGTGAGCAGCCGGTCGTGCTCCCCGAGGGGGCCGCATTTCAGCGAGAGACCCTCCAGCGATTCCTCGGGCATCAGGCCGGGGCGCGCAGGGCCTCAATCAGGGCCACGCCGCGGCTGGTCCCAAGGCGTGTGGCACCGGCGGCCACCAGATCCAGGGCCTGCTCCAGCTCGGCAATGCCACCGGAAGCCTTGATTCCCGCCCGCCCCCGGGCCAGCTCGCGCAGGTGGGCCACCTGCTCCGGCGTCACGGGTGGTCCGAAGCCACTGCCGGTCTTGAGATAAGCGGCTCCCGCATCGATCGAGGCCTCCACCAGCAGCTCCAGGGCGGCGGGATCCAGCCTGCCCACCTCCTGGATCACCTTCACCGGCAGGCCGAGTTCCACGATCGACCCCAGCTCCTGGTAGATCGAGCTGCCATCGCCATCGGCGAGGGCGCCGAAATCGGGCACCACATCGAGTTCGTCAGCGCCCGCGCTGGCGGCGGCCTCCGCTTCCGCCAGTTTGATCGAGGCCGGCACCGCGCCGAAGGGGAAGGCCACCACAGCCACCAGCTTGACGGCACCAGGAGCCCCGAGACGTTCGCGGGCGGCAGCCACCCAGCGGGAGGAGATGCACACTGCTGCAAAGCCGTAGTGCCGCGCCTGATCACAGGCCTGATGCACGCTCTCGAGGCCCCGGTGGGGATCAAGAAGGGCATGTTCAATCAGTGGGGCCAGATCGGGCAGGGGCGCCCTGAGCCTTGAATCACGCATCACCGGGGCTGGGGGGATTCAGGACGGGTCAGGATTCCTTCGGCTGGATCACACCGAATCCACCATGGTTGCGGCGATACACCACCTGGAGACCACCGCTGGATTCCTCACGGAACACATAGAAATCGTGGTCGATCAGCTCCAGCTGGTGCAGGGCCTGATCCAGGCTCATCGCAGGCATCGAGAAGTACTTGCGGCGCACGGCCGGGACCGGCAGGGCCGGCTCCCGGTCGCCGATCAGATCATTGGGAAGAACTCCTTCCAGGCTGGGCTGTTCGGTATCGTCGCCTACGTTTGCTGGGGATCCGGCTCCGTGATGATTGCTGAGGCGATCTTTGTAGCGGCGCAGCTGACGGCTCAGCTTGCCCGCCACCATGTCGATGCTGGCGTAAAGGTTCTCACTGCGTTCCTGGGCACGAATCACCACTCCATTGGCAAAGACCGTGACCTCAGCGGTCTGTTGAGCCACCCTGGGGTTGCGCGCCACGGAGAGATGAACATCGGCTTCTTTGACCAACCCTTCGTAGTGATTGATGGCCCGGCCGAGCTTCGCTTCCGTGTAATCGCGGATCGCCGGTGTGACATCGAGATTGCGGCCGTGAATCAACAGCTTCATCGAGCAGTCCCTTCGCTTGTCGTTCCGATCCAACTGTAGGAAGCCGTTCGCGCATGACTCCGGCCCTCGACGCAATCCTTGTTGAACCACCTCTGCCCGTGCCCTTTGACCAGGCCTGGGCCTGGCAGCGGGAACTGCAGGGGCGGCTGCTGCGCGACCCCGATGGCCCCGAAGCCCTGCTGCTGCTGCAGCACACCCCCTGTTACACCCTGGGCCGCGGCGCCAGCGAGCGGTTCCTGCGCTTCGATCCCGCGTATCCCCCAGCCCCCCTCTTCCGCATCGACCGCGGCGGGGAGGTGACCCACCACCTCCCCGGCCAGCTGGTGGCTTACCCGGTGCTGGCTCTGCAGCGCCACGGCGGCGATCTCCATCTCTACCTGCGCGATCTGGAGGCGGCAGTGCTGGAGGTGATGGCGGCCCTCGGGCTCAGGGGAGAGCAGCTGGAGGGCCTGACCGGTGTCTGGCTGGAGGGGCGCAAGGTGGCGGCGATCGGCGTGGGTGCCCGCCGCTGGATCAGCCAGCACGGCCTGGCCCTCAACGTGACCTGCCCGCTGGAGGGCTTCAGCGCCATCGTCCCCTGCGGATTGAAGGGTCATGGGGTGACGCGCCTGAGCGACTGGTGCCCAGGGCTGACCACCGCCACGGTTCAGACCCTGCTGCGCCAGGCCCTGGCACGGCGGTTCGGGTTGGGGCTCCGGCCACCGAAGCCCACGGAACTGCTCTGGCGGTGATAAGCCTGGGCCACGCTCAGGACGGGACCATGGACGGCAAAGCCTCGATCCTCTGGTCGGGGGACCGGCTTGATGAGCAGGCCCTGGCCCAGCGCGACGACTGGCGTGGGCTGCAGGGGCTGGAGGGTCTCTGGGCGATCCTCGCCCAGCGCCATGGGGAGGCGATCGCCCTC
>NZ_JAGQBY010000144.1:0-7906 GCF_024345875.1 Synechococcus sp. EJ6-Ellesmere | reverse complement strand
GGTCACGGGCCTGCCCACCCCTTGCAACGCTGGCCGCTGAGCGGAACGTCTGAGGTGCGCGCTCAACCCCGGCTACGCCGGGGTTGAGGTCCCCAGGGATTTACACCAACACAGGGGACGCAAACCAGCAATCGGATCAGAAACGCTTTCTATTGCATCCGCAACTTGATCCGATAGTTGAATGTCAAATACGACTGCTCCCCACAGTGCCCATGCGATATCACCTCCATGCTGCAGACCAGAATGTCTGCATAAGATTGAGCTTAACGCGCGCTCCATCAATGGCTTGTCAACAGTACTGCCAGACTGCTTATGCTTATAGGTCACATACAGGGCTGTCTGAAGAGTGCCTGGGTCTGCTGCCGCCGTCTGAAATAGTAGACGCTGTAGAATTGTACTGGCAGCCCTAGTGTCTTCATCAGGGATCCGCCTTACTGCATATTTTAATACAGGATCCCCGGGAAATAGCCTTGCCAAGTCGAAGGCTTTACTAAAATATCGAATAAGTTGCGACTGTAGTGCATTGCCCCTTGGGGTCCCTATGGCAAACGATGAAAGTTCTTGAGCCCACGATGTATCTAGTGTGCTTGGAAGCTCGATTATTCGCGTCTTCCTTGGGTTAAGTTGCAATTCGAATTCTGCAAGTGAGTCCTGTAGGACATTGCGAGCATTTTCGGCCTCTGTAAATGTTCCAAAGACCAGCTCATAGTCATCAACGAATCGAAACCCCGTCAAAGCACCCCCTATTCTGTTTGCAACTAGATTATCAACAGATGCAAGCAGAGCTTCCCCAACTGGAATTGACGTATCCGGGCCAATTGGAATTCCGATAGTCTGGCCAGACTGTATATTTCGGCTAGCCAGGTCAAGAAGATTCCCGCACAGGGGAGGGCCGCCATTTGCTGAACGCCTAGTATTTCGATCCGCTTTTGCTGTCGCTTTGGTGTGAAGAGCCCATGGGATTGAATGGGTATATACGCTTCCATAAAAGTTTGTCACATCCGATTGAAGGACGTATCTGGCTCCCACCCTTTGCTCAGCACGTAGAATAGTTAGCTGATCAAGTGACGTCTGCCAAGTGATGGCTCTCGTTGAATCAGGCTTAGGAGCCGTTCTGGAAAGCGGAGATGAGTGACAGTGTCCCACTATATCGCTCCAGTGGGTGACGACCTGTTCTGCTAGCTTGATATAGTGCAATGGATTTGGTATCGATACAGCGCGATGAACCGAAGCGTATTTCGAGTACGAATAGCGGAGAGGGTATGAACTCTGCTGGCTTGAAGACAGGGGTAGATCGGCTAGGCTTTGCGCCAAGCTCGAAGATGAAAAGATGGGAGGGAGTTCTTTTGGGAGGTATCCCTTTTCAAGAAGTTGAAGCGTGGTTATAGCCAAGCTAGTCTCCTTCGAGTGGCATACAAATCGTACAGCTAACGCTTAATGGCGGACCCTCGTTAAGAGATAGCAGAGTCCTTCGTGGTCCGCATAAGAACCCGAAGTCATTTCGAGTGGATGTCTAGAACCGCTGCGCGGCAGACAATCCTGGGCAGGGAGCCCATCACGCCTGGTTCTTCACCGGACCCCCATGAGAACTCAATCCCTACGGCCTGGCCGACCTGCTTGCCCTGACACGCTCTGACCACAACCATGCAGATCCAGCATGGTCATTCATGTCGTCCATTGCTGCCACTGGCAATGGCTCTGACCCCACCAGCAGCCAGTGCCCACCACCCGCCGCCGCAGGGCAGCCACCCCCAGCAGCCCCACCCCCCCACCAGAGACGCAGCCCCACCCCCCTGCCTGGCCTCCCTGGCTGGAGCACCCCACCCTCTCCGGCCTGAGGGATCGCCTCCAGCTGGTCTACGACTGCTGGACTCTGCTCGAACTCCCTGACGGCACCAGCCGCCGGCCGGCGTACCTCCCCCGCGGCATCGAGGAGCCCGAGATCTGCTATCTCAAGCGCTTGGAAGCGGCCCGGCCCACCGGCTTCTACCGCGATGCCCTTCGCACCTACGCCGGGATGCTGTCCCGCCTGAGCTGGCACGAGCTGCCCGATTCGCTCAGCCGCGTGGCCACGGATGTGGATGGCCAGGGCGCCGACCTGGGGGTGTTCCTGTTCCTGGCCGACCTGCTCACCCTGCGGGATGGCGGCTGCCTGATCCTGCAGCTGCCGCCCCAGCACCGCTGGCCCTCAGAAGGGGACCGGCTGGAGGCCCTCGCCAAGGGGGACCGGCTCTCCCTGCCGCGGCTGCAGCTGGTCCCCAGGGGCGACCTGCTCAACTGGCGCCTACCCACCGATACCGCCAGTGCGGCTACGGCATCGGGGCCGGTGGAGATCGTCTGGCGGGAGCCACGCAGGCAGGCCCTGCCGCCCCGGTTCGCCAGCGGCAATGCGGCAGTGCCCACGGTCGTGATCGACGCCCACGGCGGTTTGGTGCCCGATCCGCAGGCCTGGCTCTATCGCAGCCTGTCGGTGACGGATGACGGCCTGGTGCTGCGCAGCTGGCAGGCCAATCCCAACCCAGCTGCTGCCGATGGCTACGAGGTGGTGCCGGTGGGTGAGCCTTCGCTGCTGCCCCAGCGCTTTGACCTGCCGGCCCTCTGGTACTCGGTGGATGGCACCGCCTTTGGCGAGGGCGATCTGCCCCACCTGGGCCTGGCGCACCAGTACCTCAACCACTACCGCTGCCGCAGCGACTACGAAGACCTGCTCTCCCGCACCGCCCTGCCGGTGGGTGTGCGCACGGGCCTGGTGGATGCCTACGGCTTCCGCCGCAGTGATGGGGCTCTTGGCTCGGGTTCGGCCACCGGCGGCGCAGAGGGCCAACGCCCGCAACGCCTGGTGCTCTCGACCTCCTCCTTCATGGACCTGCCCGAGGGCGCCAAGTTCCAGTGGGTGGAGATCGAGGCCCGATCGCTGGCGGAGCACCGGGCCTACCTGCAGCAGCTGGAGGAGGCGATGCGCCGCGACGCGCTGATCCCAACGGGTGGCCAGGGCCCAGCCCGCACCGAGCTGGAGATTTCGTTGACTGCCGGTCAGAGCTTTGCGGTGCTGCAATCCCTGGCTGGCCAGAAGAGCTCGATGCTCAGCACCCTGCTGCGCCAGTGGACCCGCCTCACTGGCGAAAAGCTGGCGGATCAACCGGCCTGCAGTGTGGAGATCTGCCCGCTGGTGCCGCCGCAACCGCCGCGCAAACCCCAGCCCTCGCTGCAGGAGTGGCTGGTGCTGCATGAGCGGGGGGTGATCGACGGCGCCGAGCTGCGCCAGCAGCTGGGGCTGGGCGAGCCCAACGGGACCAGTGGCGGCTGAGCTGGCAAGGGAGGGCATGACCCAGTCCTCCCCACCCACCTGCACCTGGCGCCCCGGTGATGCGGAGGCGCTGCGCATCGCCCTCTCCATACCGGTGACCAGTGCTGCCCTGGCGGCCCTGAACCGGGAGATGGCCCAGCTGCAGACCCACTACCCAACAGGGGTATGCACGGCCCAGGGCCATCTCGATGCGATCGCGGCGCTGAATGAGCAGCTGGCCGCACTGACGCCGGCGGAGGTGAACAGCCCGGTGCGGAGTCGGCGCAAGGGCGTGGCCGGCGGCGTCGTGCCCAACCCGCTGCCGCTGAGCAAGTTGGCGGTGGTGGAGTACGCCACCGAGCTGCTGCTGGAGGAAACCGAGAGCGAGTGGGACCCCGCGGGCCCCTCGCCGGCGGTGGTGCTGGGGAAACAGCGCAGCCAGCACATCGGCCAGCTGGCGCTGCTCCTGCCGCGGCTGCAGAACTGGCGCCAGTGCAACCCGGACCCGTTCCGGGGCGCACTGGTGCGGGGCTGAGCGATGGAGCAGCCCCTCTCACCGTTGAACCAGGGCCTCAACCCCCTGCGGGGTGCGCCGTTGTGGGGCCAGCTGGTGTCTCTTCCTGCAGCCACCCCGGGGATCGACAGCCGGGTGGCCCAGCAGGCGACCGCGCCTCTTTGGCTGGCGTTGCAGCCCTACGCCAATGCCCGCCTCTGCCTGTTTGAGGTGGACCGCCCCGAGAGCCGCAACCCGGTCCCCATTCGCCGGCACGTGATCGACTGCTTCCTGGAGCAGAGCGGCATCGTCAGCGGCTACAACGACACCTCTCTCACCGACCCGGGCGATGTGCTCCTGCGCGGCTACCTCTGCCGGGCGGCGATCCTGCCAGTGAGCACCAACAACACCTTCGACTGGTTGGCGGCCGAGCTCGATTGGGCCACCCCAGGCTTCCGCGACGAGGCTCCGCTGCCCTGGGACCCAACGCTGCTGGGCACGGTGCAGGCCCCCTGCCAGGGGGTGATGTGGCTGGGAAATCTGGCCCAGCTCTCGCCCCAGGGCGGACTGCCCAGTGGCGGCCGGGCCCAGTTCGCTGGCTGTCTGTTGCAGCACTTCGGGGCGGACTACGGCCCCGGCGGGATCGGCCTGCTGATCCAGCCACTGCTGGGGGAAGCCATCCAGCTGGTGCTCAGGCCCCACAGCGTGCTGGTGCTTCGCAGTGGCGACACCTTGAACCTGATCGCCGAGCGCTACGGCACCACCGTGGCCACCTTGCGGCGTATCAACCCTCAGCTGGAGAGCACCCAGAGCATCACCGCCGTTGAGGGTGATTCGTTGGCGGTGCTGGCTGGCCGCCATGGCACCACCGAAAGCAAGCTGCGCAGCCTCAACCCTGTGTTGCAGCAGAGCGAGGCCTACGTCACCGCCGAGGGCGAGACCCTGAGCAGCGTGGCCGCGGCCCAGCAGATCAGCCTGAGCCTGCTGCGCCAGTTCAACCAGGAGCTGAGCAGCTGGCCCAGCGAGGAACCGCTGCCGGCTGGCACCACCCTGCTGCTGCCCGTGTACCGGTCCACCACCCCGATTCCTGCGGGGTTGGAGCTGCTGGTGCCCGGTTATCTGCCCTCCACGCCCCTGCCGGCCGGGGAGTGGATCTATCTGCCGGCCCGGCGCTCAGGGGGCGTGGAGGATGACCTTGCCGATCTGCCATCGGCAGGGGCCTGACTGCAGCTGACTGTTAGTGCGGACACCAGATCGCGGCCGTGCTGTCGCCCAGGGCGCACGTGCGGCCGCGGAGATGCTCCATCGCCACCCAGGCGCAGACCAGCGCATCCAAGCTGTCCTCCCATGGCTTGAGCGCCGTCAACGTCGCCACCGCTGCGGGCTGCGGCAGAGGCAGTTTGATCGTCCCGATCTGCTGCTCCAGAGCGGTGTGAATCCGCTGAAAGTTGGCCAGGAGCTTCTCGATCCGCTGCCGGATTGAGGCAGCAGGCCAGTAGCGAGACGAGCGGTTCGCCTTGTAGGCCAGTCGGTAGTCGAGACCCAGCAGGGCGAGCAGGGCCACATGGGGATAGACCTCCAGCACCCCACCAGAGCTATGGCGAGGCGTTGCCGTGGTTTGCAGGGGGTGGCCCAGCTGCTCCAGCTCTGAGCGCAGCCCATCCGCCAGGGCCCCGGGTCTGGCGGTGGTGGGGCTGTGCACCGCGCAGCCCCGGCTGCCGTACTGGATGGAGACCTGCTGATCGGCATTGCGGCGGCCGCCGATGGGCTCGGTGGAGAGGGGCATGTCGATGGCGATCAGATCCACCGGCCTGCCCGCCAGGCGGGCGCTGGCACGCAGCAGTGTCCCCATCTCGGGTGGGCTGCCGCGGTGGCGGGCTTCCCAATCCACCGGGTGGCCGCCTGCACAGGCCAGAAAGCTGGCGTAACTGGGTGCCACTGCCAGGCAATGCCAGCGCTGACCCTGCTCCTGCACCAGCGCCACCCCGCTGGGCTGATGCGCAGTCCAGGCGGCATCAAGACCAAGCACGGTGCGGCTCATGCCGCCTCGAGCCCCAGGTGCTCGACATAGGGCTGAAAGTCGCGGCCTGAGAACAGCAGCGGCAGGTTGGCCTCAATGCAGGCGGTGGCGATGATCCCGTCGATCGTCTTGCGCACCGTGATCCCCTGGCGGCGCAGCGTTCTGTAGTTCTCGGCTGCCTTCCAGGCATTGCTGCCACCGAGCATGGGCAGCAACGCCAGGGAACGGAACAACTGGCGGGCGGTGGACACGTCGCGCTCGCTGCGGAAGCCCTGCATCACCTCCACAAGGATCAGGTCGCCGATCGCCAGCGGCGTCACCCCGAGCAAGCCATCCAGCCGCTCCACCTCAGGGGTACTCGCTCCATTGAAGAAATCGATCCAGACCGAGGAATCGACCACGATCACGGCTGATGCTCAGCTGCCTCGGTCTCACCATCCAGGCGTTGGGCCTCCAGATCCCCTTCCCAGCTGAGGCGCCCCCGGAAGGCGCGGATCTGGGCCTGCTGCTGCAACTTGACCAGGGTGCGCAGGCCGAGCTCGACAGCCTCCCGCTTGCTGCGGGCTCCACTGGCCTGCATGGCCTGCTTCATCAGGGCGTCGTCGATGACGATGTTGGTGCGCATGGGCCCCAGGGGTGATGTGTAAAGCGTAGGGCGGCTATACACATCCGGGGTCGGGCTGCCTGGCAACAGGAACTGCGAGCGCAGCCCGGACGGGGCGCCCGCAGCACCACAGCCGTGATGGGTGATGCCCTCCTCCTACTTCTCCTCTGATTCCAGCGTCGCCAACAGCGGCGCTGCTCCAGGTCCCATGGTCCCTCCTGGCCGATGGCAGACCTACCGCCAACAGCAGCAGGAACCCAACCAGGGCCCTACGGGCTCAGCTCCACCTGCCACCGACCCTGACCTGCTCGACAGCGACGGCGCCGCTGACGCTGGTCTGGATGCTGCCGACGGCGACGACGCCCTCGACCTCTCCCTGCCCCAGGACCCAGGTGTCAACGGCAGCGGCGACAACGACGACCCCCCTGCCGCTGCTCCCAGCAGTGCTGATCCCCTGCGCGCCGAGCGCCGCCGCAGCAACCAGCTCGAGAAGGAGCTGCGCAAGGCTCGCGCCCAGCTCTCGCGTTTCTCCGAGATCAACCCGGATGAGTACGCCCGCCTGCAGGACGCCGAGCGCAAGCGCGAGGAGTTCGAACGCCAGGTGGGCGAGCGTGAACGCCAGCTCAATGAGGCCAACCTGCGCCGGGTGCGCAGCGTCGAAAAGGAACGGGACGAGGCCCGCTCCCAGGTGCAGAACCTGCGCAAGGAACGGCTGATGGAGCGCCTCTTCTCAGAAGCGGAAGGCCGCGTTGGCGGCGACGAGCGGGGCACCTTCTTTGACACCTTCGTGACGCTCTGCGGCGGCCACTTCCAGCTGGGGGAGGTGGACGGCCGCGAGCGGCTGCTGCCGGTGGACGGCAAGGGCCAGCCCCTCACCGCCGATGGCGTGGCCCTCAGCGACGGCGACTACATGGAGGAGCTGCGCCGCCATCCGGTGTACAGCTTCCTGTTCCAGCAGCGGAGCGGCCTGTATTCGGCTGCTGTGCCTGAAACGGGCCATGAGCACGGCGGAGCGGTGAACCTGCAGACGCTGAGCACCGCCGAGCTCTATCTGGAGGCCGTCAAGGGCACCACCCCCAGGGCGGCTGCACCGCGGCGCTGATCACCCTGCCGGTAGAGCGATGGCCTGGTATCTGGTGTTCTGGCGCAACCGCTCCACCGCCACGGTGGTGCCGGCCGCCAGCGCCAGCCAGGCCCGCTCCCGTGCTCAACGCCAGCAGAAGAAGGGCTATGGGGTGATCGTGGCCGCTCGGCGCGCCAAT
This sequence comes from Synechococcus sp. EJ6-Ellesmere, assembly GCF_024345875.1. Taxonomy (NCBI): domain Bacteria; kingdom Bacillati; phylum Cyanobacteriota; class Cyanophyceae; order Synechococcales; family Synechococcaceae; genus Synechococcus; species Synechococcus sp. EJ6-Ellesmere. The sequence goes on along the minus strand of NZ_JAGQBY010000144.1, from coordinate 241 downwards.
CCCCAGGACAGCCAGCTCATTCGCCGTGGCGTCTGGGTGCGCCGTCGCCGTGACGGCAGCAGTCCTCAGTTCGGCAGTGCTCGCTCCAAAGCCAGGGCCCGGCGGCAGCGGAGTCAGGGCCTATTAAAAGTCTCAAGCTGAGGCCGGCTGTGGGCCTCCCTGACCATGGCAGCGCATCAGCCGCACCAGCAGCTCCACGTTGTGGCTGACGACACCTATCGCGTCAGCGATGGAATGGAAC
>NZ_JAGQBY010000143.1:0-7926 GCF_024345875.1 Synechococcus sp. EJ6-Ellesmere | reverse complement strand
CCTCGCGGAGCTCTATAGGAGCCAAGGTGCCTACGCCAAGGCCGAGCCCCTCTATCTCCGCGCCCTGGCGATCAGGGAGAATGCCCTGGGTCCCGACCACGCCGATACCGCCACCAGCCTCAACGACCTCGCGGTGCTGTACTTCAGCCAAGGTGCCTACGCCAAGGCCGAGCCGCTTTTACTCCACGCCCTGGCTAATAATGAGAAAGCCCGAGGTCCCAATCACCCAAGCACCGCCACCAGCCTCAACAACCTTGCGTTTCTGTATTTCAACCAAGGGGCCTACGCCAAGGCCGAGCCAATTTGGCGAAGAGCCACCCGCAACACCTCATTGTTTCTCCAACGCGAATTACCCCTGCTACCAGAATCGCGCCGGCGTGGACAACAGCAAGTTCTTGATGACTCCTCAGGCGCCTTTTATGGTGTTGCTACCCGTTGGGCAGAAGGTCCTTCCCTCGCTCTCTTTTCCCGTTTCAATCGCCATGGTCTGCTGCAGCAAATCCAGCAGCGCCAGGCTCTTCTTTCCCGTGGATCAGGTTCTCAGCGGCAACTGGCTGATCAGATCGCTGGCCTGACCAGCCGCCTTGCTGCTGTCAATCTGAGCTCCCAGCAGCGGCAGGAGCTGCTGCAACAGAAGGACCAGCTGGAGCAGCAGCTTTACCGCCTCCTCCCGGCACTGCAGCCCCGTGTGGTGGATGTGGATCAGGTGGCCAAAGCTCTTCCTTCCGATGGTGTTTTGGTGGAGTTCCAGCGCTACCAACCCTTCGATGGCAAACAGCCCCCGAATCAGCGTTGGGGATCCCCGCGCTACCTGGCCCTGATCCTCAAACCCAACGGATCCATTCAGGCCGTGGAGTTGGGTGAGGCCAAGCCGATCGAGGAGGCCATCGCCAATGCGCTCTTGGCCACGTCTCAATTGCTGGGCGATGCACCTGCGCGCTTGGCAGACGTCAGCCGCCTGGTGCTCGATCCGCTCAAGCCCCATCTGGCCGGTAGCCGTCAGTGGTTCCTATCCCCCGATGGTGAGCTGAACCGGGTGCCCTTCGCGGCATTGCCTTCTCCCTTGAAGCCAAGCCAAACGCTTGCTGAAGCCGTGCAGCTGCGGCTGCTCACCACCGGCCGGGATCTGCTCCGCTACCAGCAGCCTTCCGCCAAGGGCCAGGCACCCCTGGTGCTGGCCAATCCCGCCTACGACCGCCGCCCAGGTGCCGGTGGATCCGGCGCAGCTGTTGCGGTGGCGACCAACGTCGAGTCCGGACAACGCCGCTCCAGCGCTGCCGATGGCCTCCGCTGGGCCGCTTTGCCAGCCACGGCCGCAGAGGGCACGCGAATCTCCGCCATTCTTGGCACCACGCCCGTCACTGGCACCGAGGCCACGGTCAAGCGCCTGCAGGGCACGGTCAGTCCCCGGGTGCTGCACATCGCCACCCACGGCTTCTTTGCGCCGGATCAATCCAGCAAACCTGATGAGCGGCTGGCGGGGCTGGCGGAGAACAGCCCGATGCTTGCTGGCTTCAAAGGAGAAGACCCGATGCTGCGCAGCGGCCTGGTGCTTGCCGGTGCCAACCAGCCCCAGGCCAACCCCAGCGACGATGGCTACCTCACCGCCGCCGAGGCCGCTGGCCTGCAGCTGGAAGGAACCGAGCTGGTGGTGCTCTCGGCCTGCTCCACCGGCCAGGGCGACATCCGCACCGGGGAAGGGGTTTACGGCCTCCAACGTGCGCTCACCGTCGCTGGAGCCCGCAGCACCCTGCTCTCGCTATGGAAGGTGGACGACAGGGCCACCGCCGCCTTCATGGAAACCTTCTATACCCGTCTCAAGACGGGAGCTGGCCGAGCCGAGGCCCTGGCTGCTACCCAGGCCGAATATCGGAGCCACCCGATCCCCGCCTGGCGCCATCCCTACTACTGGGCTGCCTGGCAGCTGGTGGGTGACTGGTCACCGATGCAGGGACTCTGACCAACGGCTCTGCTCGCGGCTGAGGCCTGAATCAGCCCACCGAGGCCGGAACCAGAGGGGAGCAGCAACGGCATCCGCCTCGCTTCTTCCTCCATGCATGGCCAACGTCAACTATCTCAACGGGATCAGCAACGAATCCCTCGCAGTCCTCCAGTACTTCGGTGCGGAAGCTCCACTCAAGCTCAACACCTATGCCTGCCTGACCGAATGCCAGGAACTTGAATGGTTCGTGGCGTAATGCGCGCTCGACTGGGGTGCTTTATCTGCCTGCAGGGCCGCCAACGGCCAGTCTTTTTAATCCAGAACGTAAGTGCCCATCTCGATCAGCTCCAGTCCGTAGACGGCGCTGTAATGGCGCAGGTAGCCGCACAGCCTGGCTTTCAGGAGGTGACTCACCTGGCAGCGGAGGCATAGGAGGGCAAAGGGCCTGGCTGGTGCCGGCGGGCTCGATGGTGCCGATCGCCATGCCACCGGCCCGCCCAGGGGCAGGAACAAGGATTCGCAGCTGGCGGTACCCCAGGCTCATGCTTTGGCTGCAGGCAGATCCAGTATTGGGTCCTGCACCAGGGCGCAGATCCCCCCCTGTCTGCCAGCCTTCATGGCAAAGACATGATCCGCCAGATGAACGTTGCTGGGAAGCGTTGGATCGGGGCCACCAGCATCGCTCTGACCCTGGTGGGGCCCGTGATGAGCGAAGGCCTGTTGGCACGGGCAGCAAGAAACGTCGGCCTCAGCGGATCAGGGGATGGAGGAGAGATGCGTCTTGCCCAGGCGGGAACTCGAAGCAGCGAGGGCAACCAGATACCCACTGAGGTGAAGCAGTGGATCGATCAGGCGAATGCGGCAAATGAAAAAGGGGCGTATGCCGATGGCGCAGAACTTTGGCAGAGGATCCTGGCCTGGTCAGAGAAAGCGCTGGGGCCTGCCCACCCGTTCACCGCCACCAGCCTCAACAACCTCGCGTTTCTGTACGCCAGCCAGGGTGCCTACGCCAAGGCCGAGCCTTTGCTGCTCCGTGGCATCACAAGCGAGGCTGTGTTTCTGCGTCGTGAGCTTCCCTTCCTGCCTGAGGATCAACGAGCTGCCCAGCTTCAAGCGATCGGCAATACCTGGGAGGTTGTTTTCGGCAACACTGAAAAAACACCAACCGCCCCCACACTTGCCCTGTTCACGAGGTTGAACCGTCAGGGCTTGCTGCAGGACATCGAGCAGCGCCAGGCTCTGCTGGCCCGATCACCAGGTCCCCAGCGTGAGCTGGCTGTGAGGAGGGCTGCACTCACCAACCGCCTCGCCGCGGTGAACCTTCCGAGCCAGCAGCGACAGGCACTGCAGCTGGAGCGCAGCGAGCTGGAGAAACAGCTCTACCGCCTGCTTCCAACCCTCGAGCCACGGCTGGTGCAGCCCGAGCAGGTGGCCGCCACCCTGCCGGCCGATGGGGTGCTGGTGGAATTCCAGAAGTACCGACCCTTCGACGGGAAGAAGCCCCGGGGGAAGAGATGGGGTGCTGAGCGGTACCTCGCGCTGGTGCTGCGGCCTGATGGGGCGATCCGCGCCGTTCAGCTGGGTGAGGCTGCACCGATCGATGCAGCCGTGGGCAGGGCCCTGGCGGCCAGCGCCGAGTCTCTCTCCGATGCCGAGACCCTCTGGGCCCAGGTCAGCCGGCAGGTGCTTGCGCCCCTGCAGCCCTATCTGGCCGGCAGCCGTCAGTGGTTCCTCTCCCTCGACAGCGAACTCAACCGGGTGCCCTTCGCGGCGCTGCCGGCACCGCAGGATCCTTCCCGACCCCTGGCCGAGGTCGTGCAGCTGCGCCTGCTCACCACCGGCCGTGAACTGCTGCGGCTCCAGACGAAAGGACCACCAAGCGGTACGCCACTGGTGGTGGCCGATCCGGCCTACGACCGGCCAGGTACCGCACCCTCGCTCGCGGTTGCCACAGCCAGCAGCAGATCTCAGCAGCGTTCCGCCGCCGTTGCCGACAACCGCTGGGCGCCTCTGCCCCAGAGCGCGATTGAGGGTCAACGCATCGCCGCCATGCTGGCCACCAAGCCGGTGCTGCAGGAGCAGGCCAGTGTGGAGCGCATCCAGAACAGCCCCGCCCCCCAGATCCTGCACATCGCCACCCACGGCTTCTTTGCACCCGACCAGGCCCCTGCAGCTAACGATCCGCTGGCGGCGGTGAGCGAGCGCAGCACCATCCTCGCTCCGCTGCGCGGAGAGGATCCGCTGCTGCGCAGCGGCCTGGTGCTGGCCGGTGCCAACCAACCCCAGGCCAACCCCAGCGACGACGGCTACCTCACCGCCGCCGAGGCCGCTGGCCTGCAGCTGGAAGGAACGGAGCTGGTGGTGCTCTCGGCCTGCTCCACCGGCCAGGGCGACATCCGCACCGGGGAAGGGGTCTACGGCCTCCAACGTGCGCTCACCGTCGCTGGAGCCCGCAGCACCCTGCTCTCGCTCTGGAAGGTGGACGACAGGGCCACCGCCGCCTTCATGGAAGCCTTCTATACCCGTCTCAAGACGGGAGCTGGCCGAGCCGAGGCCCTGGCTGCTACCCAGGCCGAATTCCGGAGCCACCCGATCCCTGCCTGGCGCCATCCCTACTACTGGGCTGCCTGGCAGCTGGTGGGTGACTGGAAACCCGTTGATAGGGTGCAGTGAGCAATGGCTCCATAAGCTCGGCTCGCTTCATCTCATGCGAACAAGAACTGCCCTTCTGCTAGTCCTTGGCCTTGCCGTTGTGGCAATTCCTGCCCTCCCGGCAATTGGGAAGGATATGGATAGCAGTATCGAGGCTTTTTCCGAATATCTGATTCGTCATTGGTCTCAGGACCCGAAGTTGAAAAAGTTTCCGCCACCGCAGATAATCACGAACATCAAGAGTGATTCAAAGGTGATCGGAGGGTGTATCGGCATCAACGATGGTCAGCTTTCCAATGACGTGGGCGGAACGTCTTACTGCTCCAGCACGAATACCATCTTCGTTGTGCCTGATCAGATTGAACCATTGCATCGATTCTTTGGAAGGGCAGCCGTCAACTACGTTCTTGCCCATGAGTACGGCCACTATCTGCAGAATTTGTTTCAGATATCTGGAGAGCCAGTAGTGATGGAACTGCAGGCCGATTGCTTGGCCGGTGCCATCATCGGCCAAGGCTATGAAGAACTGAAGGTCACCCAACAAGACATCGTGAACATGGCGCTAACTGCCTATAGTATTGGCGATAAATCCCATGGTGCAGGGCCACAGCGGGCCTATGCTGTTTACACAGGATTAGGTCAGTCTGACGAGCTTACGTGCAAGAAAGAGGACATTGCGAAGCTCTCACTAGGGCAGATTCAAGACCCTGTCTTCAAGAAGGTTACTCAACAGCGCTCAGCTGGTGAAGTGCAGTTCAATGGAAAGGGTCCAAATCTCCGAACGATCTCAGGCAGCATGGGGATTTAATGCACCAACCGATTACTTCATCTCCAGCGGCAAGCTCCTCTTGATCTTGTCAGGAGAGATGAGGTTGTTCTTGTCGGCAACGCCAGAGCTGGTGATTGCTTTCTTGGCGGCTTCACTTGGCTCAGTCATTGACTTCAAGTCTTTCGGAGCACTATCGGCAACCCTCTCGTAGCTCCAGCATGCGACAGCGATTAGCGAAGTTCTTTCATAACCGTAGTTGTAGCAATTGACTCTATCAGCGTAAACACGCCCGTTGATGACATACACAATCCCCCGGCTGTTACGGGGCCCAAATACACTCTGAATGCAGGCATAGGAACCATCTGCTGTGGTGTGACAGTAGTCAGCCCCTGCCAGGGCCCTTGGGGCGGAAAGGAGGGCCAGGAAGCAGGTGGCCCCTGCCAAGGTTGCAGCAATGCTTTTCATGGCGGGAAAAAATAGGGGATCGTCTTCCAATAGTAAGGCTGTACGAATGAATCCCCTGCCGTTTACGAGGTGATCTTTCAAATTGTGGGTTTCTGCCGGCGAGCTCCAGGCCAACCCCAGCGACAACGGCTACCTCACCGCCGCTTGAGCCCGCTCCGCCCTGCTCTCGCTCTGGAAGGTGGACGATGCCGCCACGGCCGCCTTCATGGAGTCCTGCTACAGGCGGCTCAAGGCTGGCCTGGCTGCAGCTCACCGGCGACTGGCGGCCGGTTCAGGGCCTTTGAGGCTGGTCCTGGAATCACATCTGTCGAGGCAGATCGAAAGGAGAGGGTCCGGAGGGTCGTCCCTTCACCTACCCCACTCCAGAACATGCGCCACCTTCTTCGTTGCAGCTTGCTTGTCTCTGCTGCCCTGTTCACCTCTCTCTATGGCGCCCAGGGCGCCAACGCCTCGCCAGAGTGCAACTCCTTCAACTACGGCTTCGGCCGCTGCGTGAACGAAGGCCAGTTCCGCTCCTCCCCCAGCCGCAACAATGTCGGCGGCTACGGCAGTGGCAACCGGCCGCTCCTGCTGGAGCAACCCCGCTTCCAACCCAGCTTTGGCCAGGGCTACCCCCCCAGCAATGGCTATCGCCAGGGCTGGTGATCCCGCCCTGGAATCACCACCAAGACGCCAGATCGAGAGGGGAGTGCACGGAGGAATCAACCTCCACCACTCCCCTTTTCCATGGCCAGCTCCACCGATCGCTACGCCCTCGTCCAGAACAGCATCACCACCGCCCTGGAGGAACTGCCCAGCTCCGTTGTCGTCCCGGCAGCGGGCCTCGCCAGCGCCATCGGCGGCGTCGAGGCCTACCGCCAGGTGGCCTTTGAGGATCTGCCGGCCCACGTGATCCAGCAGCTGCGCACCGACGGCACCCGTGGTGAGGTGCGCGACCTCGACGGTGCCCGCGCCGAATACGAGCAGAACGTGCCAGCAGAAGCCAAGGGGTCGATCGAAGGTGTGGACGCCATTACCAACGACCCCGACATCCACTGGATGCACCAGGAGCCCCATGCCGCCGGCGGCAGCACCGATGCCGACAACGGTCTCTACGGCCCTGGGGATCTGAACCAAGCCATCGGCAACCGGCCTATGACCGCCGCCGAGGTGGCGGAGGCCGAGGCCTACACCCTGGAAGTGGCGGAGCAGGCCACACCGGGCGTGACCGGTGATCTGTCCGAAGTGGCCGGCGACACCCTTGAGACCGGCGTGCTCGGCGGGGTGATGGGTTGCGGCCTTGCTGCGGCCCACCGCTATGCCCAGGCCCAGGGCTTCCGAGATGCCGGCCGCCATGATCTGGCCGCGGCGGCCGAGAACGAAATGATTGCGGACGCCGCCAAGGGCGCGGTCAATGGGGTCGTGCGCGGCACCACGGTTGCCGTGACCCAGGCAGTACTCGGCGCCAACCCGCTCACCGCAGGCATCGGCCTGGTGGCTCCCGATGTGGTGATGTTGCTCTCCAAGAAGGATCAACTCAGCAAGAAGGAATACCAGCAGAAATCCATCGAGGTGGTGGGCAAGGGAGCTATGGCCACGGTTCTGGTCTGCGCCGGTCCCGTCGGCTGGCTGGGGCTGGCCGGCTACTCGATCTTCAGTGCCTATGGCAAGGCCAACCAGCAGGGCGCCAGCGGCCGGTCGCTGGCCTGAGGTTCCCCCGCGCCACCCCCTGGGCTGGTCTCACCCCGGACAACGGAATCACAGCCCAGCACCGGGAAAGACAGATCGGCAGAGGAAGCCATCACTCTCCTCTGCCTTCCACCCTGCATTCCCCTGAGGTCAGCATGTTTAATTCACAATCAGCCAAAGACGGCATGATGAGCTACACGCGCCAGGGCCTCTGGGCTGTTGGCATCGGCCTCGCCCTGGCCCCGTGTGATGAGGCTTTTCAGCGGCGCTACTGCACACCCTCCAGTGCCGTGCGCAGCTCAGCGATGAACTCCTCATCCACCTCGGTGGCGGTGAGCTCCTCACCCACCAGGTCCTGGATCAGGGGGTAGAAGCGCACCTCGAACCATTTGCGGAACACCGGGTAGGTGCGCTCCGCCGGCCAGGTGCC
>NZ_JAGQBY010000142.1:0-7930 GCF_024345875.1 Synechococcus sp. EJ6-Ellesmere | reverse complement strand
TCCGCACCAGCGAGCCACGCCACCGCCTGCTGGTGGAGCAGTTCTACCGGCGGGTGGAAGCGGCTGGCGATGTGGTGGAAGGTCGCCAGCGGGGCTGGTATTGCGTGGCCTGCGAGGAATTCAAGGACGATCCTCCTGAGGCCCGCGCACCCCAGTGCAGCACCCACCAACGGCCCCTGGAATGGCGCGATGAGCTCAATCTCTTCTTCCGGCTCTCCCGCTACCAGCAGGCGATCGAGGAGCTGATCCAGCGACCGGGCTTCATCGCTCCCGCCAGCCGTCGCCGGGAGGTGGAGAACTTCGTGGCCCAGGGGCTGCGCGACTTCTCGATCTCCCGGCTGGATCTGCCCTGGGGCATCCCCGTGCCCGGCCATGACGGCCACACCTTCTATGTGTGGTTCGACGCCCTGCTCGGCTACCTCACGGCCCTGCTGGAGCCCGGCGATCCTCCCGACCTGGCGCTGCTGAGTCAGCGGGGCTGGCCGGCGAGCATCCACGTGATCGGCAAGGACATCCTGCGCTTTCATGCGGTCTACTGGCCGGCGATGCTGCTCTCGGCAGGGCTCGACCTGCCTGAGCGGGTGTTCGGCCATGGCTTTCTCACCCGGGAGGGGCAGAAGATGGGCAAATCCCTGGGCAACGTGCTCGATCCCGGGGAGCTGCTGGAGCGCTGCGGCCCCGATGCCGTGCGCTGGTATCTGCTGCGCGACATCCCTTTCGGCGACGATGGCGACGTGCAGCAGCAACGCTTCAGCGACCTGGTCAACAACGACCTGGCCAACACGATCGGCAACCTGCTCAACCGCACCTCCTCGATGGCCCGGCGCTGGTTCGATCAGGCGGTTCCCGCTCCCAGTGAGGCCGTGGGCAGCAGCCATCCACTGGCACAGGCGGCCCTGCTGGCCCGCGAGCAGGTGATTGAAGGCATGGAGCGGCTGGATTTCCGCCAGGCCGCCGCCGCTGCCCTGCAGCTCGCCATCAGCGCCAATGGCTTCCTCAACGACCAGGCTCCCTGGAGCCGGATGAAGCAGGAGGGTCAGCGGCAGCAGGTGGCCGACGACCTCTACGCGGTGCTGGAGGCCGCCAGGCAGGTGGCGTTGCTTCTGGCCCCGATCCTTCCCGATCTCTCCGCCCGCATGCTGCTTCAGCTCAATCAGCCCCTGGCCCCCAGTGGTGTCGTGGCTGGGGGACAGAGCGGCCCCGATGGCGCTCAGGTCCCCTGGCAGGAGCGCCTGACCTGGGGATCCCTGGCGGCGGGCACCCCTCTGCCGGAGCCGGAGCCGGTGATGGCCCGCCTGGAACTGGATGGACCGCTGTGAGGGCCTTTCTGGCACGAGCCCTGATCCTCGGGCTGCCCCTGGTGGCCTTGCTGGGCTGCGAGCGCAAAGCCACCAAGCCGAAGGACCCCCAACCCTTTGTGTTCCGTTCGCTCAACCTGCGCCAGCAGGATGGCAAGGGTCGTCCGGCCTGGGAGCTCACCAGCCCGCAGGCCCGCTACGACCTGCAGCGCCGGGTCGCCCGCGCCACTGAACCACGCGGGGTGATCTACGCCGCCGGCAAGCCCCGCTACAAGGTGGAGGCCACCAGCGGCCTGGTGATCAACGACGGCGAGGTGATCCAGCTGGAAGGCAAGGTGCGCATCCTGGTGCTCGGTCCCAGGGGCTCGGTGATCAGCGGTGATCGGGTGCGCTGGACACCAAGCCGGAAGCTGATGGAGATCGACCGGAAGCCCCTGCTCACGGAACGTCGGAGCCGCCTGAGCGCCACCACGGCCCGCTTCCTGCTCGACAAGGACAAGCTGGAGTTGCGAGGCAAGACCCGGCTGCTGCAGCCGGAGCTCGATCTGCGTGTGGCCCAGGCCGATTGGCTGGCCGACACCGGTGCCCTGGTGGCGGCAGGTCCGGTGAAGGGGGAGCGGCGCCCGGCGGGCGAGAAAGGCACCGTCCAGACCGTCACCGGTTCGGCGCTGGAAGGAAACACCCGCCAGGAGGTGGTGGATCTGCTGGCGCCAGTCCGCTTCGTCGATCCCTCCCGTAAGGCGGTGCTTGATGCCCAGCGCACCCGCTGGAACTCCAAGGAGCAGGTGCTCAGCACGGCCCTGCCCTTCACCGGCGTGGTCGATCAGCTGCACGTGGCCGGCGACTCCCTGCGGATGCTTCTGGGCGAGAAGACGGCGATCATTCCCAGCGGTTGCCGCCTGCGCCAGCCCGGCGAACGGCTCCAGGCCAGGGAATGCCGCTGGAACTGGGGCAACCAGGCCATCGAAGCCCGCGGGGGCGTTCAGCTGGAGCGGGATCAGAATCAGCAGATCACCCGCAGCGAGCAGCTGTCCGGCAAGGTCGGAGACAAGGGCCTGGCCGAGTTCACGACACCGGGGGGACGGGTCTACTCGGAGCTGAAGGTCCCTCCTCCTTCGAAGGAGCGACGCGAGCCTGCTCCAGTGACGTTCTGAGCTTCTCGGCCCAGCCCTCGATCCAGAGCTCATCGCTGCGGCTGAAACAGCGCGGCGACCAGCCGCCGGCCAGCAGCCAGCCCTCGCTGCCGAGGGGTTGCACCAGCACGGCGGGTGTGCCCTCAGGCAGGCAGCGGAACTCGTCACGGCCCGGGTAGAGCTTCAGGTTCACCAGGGAGACCGCCCGGCCGCTGCCGGTGGCCCGACGGCAGATCTCCCCAGGCTCGAAGGGACAGCTCCCCAGCAGACCCCGACGCAGCAGGGTCCTTCCCCCCCAGTGGATCAGCAGGCTGGCGGCCGGGGTGGCGGTGAGCAGCAGGCGGCTCCCCCAGGCCAGCTCCAGCGCGAGCTCCTGTGCAATCTGGGAATCCAGCTCCAGCCCCTGCTCCCCCTGCAGCTCCACCCGTTCGGGGGCAAGCGGCACCGCCCGGGTCCAGAGCACGGCCACCAGCATCAGGCCCACCGCCATCAGGCTGGCGAGCACACCGGCGCGCTCCAACGCCGGGCTCAGCTCCGCAGCGGTGAGCTGATTGAGCAGGCAGAGCCCCAGTCCGAGTAACCCTGTCGCCAGGGTGAAACGGGCCGGGGTGGGCATGGTTGACACGGGAAGGCTGAGGTTCAGCGTGAACGCTGACACGGATTCGAGCTGCCAGCCTGGCCACTCCCAGGCCACGTTGCTGGAATGGGATCTCCTTTGTTGTCCGCCCCATGGATGCCAGTCAGGCCTTTGCCGCTATCGCCCTGGCCGCGGTCGCCTGTGACGGCAGCTTGGGCCTCGTGGAGGCCAAGGCCCTGCGCGGGCTGCTGCAGTACCGCAGTCCCTACGCCGGCCTTTCCGATCTGGCCATGGGTGAACTGTTCGATTCCTTGCTGGCTGACCTGCGCCAAGGGGGACTGGAGGCGCTGGTCAGTGCCGCAGTTCCGGTCCTGAGCTGTGAGCAACGCGAAACGGCTCTGGCGGTGGCGGCTCAGCTGGTCCACAGCGACCGGGTTGTCCAGGCCAGCGAGACGGTGTTCCTGCAGAGCCTGGCGGTTCAGCTCGATTTGCCCGGAGGCAAGGCCGGACAGATTCTCGCGGCGATTGAGGCTCTCAACCGCGACAGCCTGGCCAGCTGAGGGCAAACTGTGGGCAACAATCCATTTCTGCTGCCCGTGCGTCTGCTGAACCGATTGCTGGTCGTGCTCACCGCCCTGGTGATATCCCTGCTGGCTGCCGCACCCGCCGTCTGGGCTGTGGGGATCCGTGACCTGCCCACAGCGCCCGTCTCGCAGCATCTGATCGATACGGCCGGGTTGTTCAGTCGCGCCACCTCGGCGGAGCTGGAGCGTCGCCTGGCCGACCTGGAGAACGATCACGTTCAGGCCAGGCTGCTCACCGTTCCCCGCCTCGACTACGGCCTGGAACTCGATGCCCTGGGCCAGCAGGCGCTGGAGACCTGGTCGGCCGCTGAGCCCAGCTCAGGCGCTTCGCTGCTGGTGTTGATCGACGCCCAGACCAACACCGCTGCAGTGGTGGCCAGTCCCGAGCTGCTGGAGCAACTGCCGGCCTCTCTGTTGCGCGACACCGCCGACAGCACCATGGCCGTGCCCCTGCGGCTGGGAACCCGCTACCGCCAGGCCTCCCTCGATGCCCTCGACCGTCTGGGCACGGTGCTGCAGGGCGGAGAAGATCCGGGACCGCCCCTGGAGGAGACGGCCGCCCCCATGGTGACCAACATCCCCACCCGTGAGGAGACCGCCAACAGCAACGGCTTCCAGTGGGTGATCGTGCTGCTGGTGGTGGGCACCATCGTGCCGATGCTGACCTGGTGGGTTTTCTCCCGCTGATCACCGATGGCCCTGCGCAACTGGATGGGTACGTTCGGCAAGGCGCGCTCCAGCGATCTTGTTCATCAGCTCGAGCGTGCCTATGAGGCTGCATTGCTGATCCAGAGCATCGAGATCGAGTTCTTCGCCGATCGTCCCGTCCGTACCGACCTGGAGCTGAGCGTGCCCCGCCAGGTGCGCAACCAGATGCTGCGCCGGTTCCAGTCGGCACTGCAGATCTGCCGCGAGAGCCTTGAGCAGCTCCAGCCCCGCCGCCATGAACTGGATTCACAGCAACAGCGTCAGCTGCAGCTGATCGAGTCCGTCGAAGCCCGCTACAACTCGCGCTCAGGCTCGGCCAGCCTCAGCCGCACGCCGGAACTTCTGCCCCGCAGCCTGATGGGCGCTGTGGAGCGGGTGCGCCAGCAGTTGGATCCTGAAGCCGAGGCCACCGTGGTGGCGGGCTTCAGGCGCCGGCGCGACACCACGCTGGTCTCTCTGCGCATCCTGCTGTTGCTGGTGCTGGTTCCCCTGTTGATGCAGCAGGCCAGCCGCTCGTTCGTGATCTCCCCCCTGGTGGATCGCTTCGCGCCCCATGTGCCTTTTCTGAGTTACACCAAGCCACAGCTGGAGGAGGCGGCCGTGGAGAAACTACGCATTTACAAGGCAGAGATCGAGTTCGACGCTCTGCTCAAGGGGTCTGTGCTGCCCACCAATGAGGAGCTGCACCAGGCGCTTGCGCTCCGGGCCGAAGAGCTCAAGCAGGAGGCGGACAGTCAGAGCACCCGTGCCATCAAGAACGTGATCTCTGATGTGTTTGCCATGGTGGGTTTCGTTTTGGTCTGTGTCTTCGGCCAGGAGGAAATCCGTGTCCTGCGAGGGTTCCTTGATGAACTTGTCTATGGACTGAGCGACAGTGCCAAGGCCTTCGCCATCATCCTATTTACTGATATATTTGTTGGATTTCATAGTCCAGAGGGTTGGACTGTTTTGCTCGACGGTGTCGCCAACCATCTGGGGCTGCCGCAACGGGAGAACTTTATTCTCTTGTTCATCGCCACATTTCCGGTGATCTTGGCAACTATCTTCAAGTATTGGATCTTCCGCTACCTCAACCGTGTTTCTCCATCCTCGGTGGCCACCCTGCGCAACATGAATGGGGGTGGTTGAACAACGTGCCGGGGCTGGTTTGACCCTGGTGAGTGGCCCCAGCCGCAGTGGCAAGAGCCGCTGGGCCGAACATCTGGTGGTCGGCACTGGCCGTCCGGTGCTCTATGTCGCCACCGGAGCCCTTGCTCCGGATGATCCGACCTGGCAGCAGCGCCTCCAACTGCACCAGAGCCGGCGACCCGGGCACTGGATCACCTGGGAGGTGGAAGGGGAGCTGGAGTCGGCCCTGGGGCGCGCCCCAGCGGATCACCTGCTGCTGATCGATTCCCTCGGCACCTGGCTGGCCCACCATCTCGATCTCGACACTGAGGCCTGGGAGCGACGGCAGCTGGGCCTTCTGGAGGCGCTGCTGAGCTGCTGCGCGCCCCAGGTGATCGTGACGGAGGAGACCGGCTGGGGTGTGGTGCCTCCCACCGTGATCGGCGGCCGTTTCCGGGATCGGCTGGGAGGGCTGCAGCAGCGGCTGCAGCCCCTGGCCCAGGCCAGCTGGCTGGTGATCCAGGGCCGCGCTCTTGATCTGCACGCCCTCAGCCAGCCGGTGCCGGACCTGTGAGCGCCCTTCCCCGGGTGGTGCTGTTCCAGCCCCAGATCCCGCCCAACACCGGCAATGTGGCGCGCACCTGTGCCGCCACCGGGGCGGAGCTCCATCTGATCGAACCGCTGGGGTTCAGCCTCGACGACCGCCAGCTCAAGCGGGCAGGGCTCGACTACTGGCCCTGGGTGCCGTTGCACGTCCATCCCGGGTTCGAGGCCCTGAGCGCAGAGCAACGGCGGCGGGGAGGGCGGCTGCTGGCGTTGAGCAGCCAGGCCGATCAGCCCTACCAGCACTGCCGTTTCCGCAGCGATGACTGGCTGCTGTTCGGCCGGGAGAGCGACGGTCTGCCGCCAAAGCTGCTCGAGCAGGCCGACATGCGGCTGACGATCCCCATGCCTGGCTCCGTTCGCCATGGCGGCGGGGTGCGCAGCCTGAATCTCTCGGTCTCCGTGGCCGTGGTGCTGTTCGAGGCCCTGCGCCAGTTGGAGACAGGTGTCTGAGCGATCAGCCGCTTACTGGATCGTCCATGACGATCCAGTGGCTGACCCCAGAGGCTTGTGCCCGATGGTTCATGCCGCTACCCTCGGCGCGGCTCGGGGATGGTGGCTTCTCCACCGGGCCTTGTCCGACGGGTGAATTTCTGCATGAAGCCTTCGCAACTGATCCTGCCGCTGCTTGGAACCATGCCGGTTCTCTCCCTGGTGGCTGTCGGCGCCATCCCTGGCATTGCCGACGCCCGCCGGCCCGGTTTCGAAACGATGCCCGAGCGCCTGGAGATCGATCCTGCGACGGCGGCACTGCCTCCAGCAGGCCAACCCCAACTGCTCGCCTCCCTGCCCAGCTCGTTCCGCGACAAGCTCTGGGTGCGCATTCGCAACGACATCACTCTTGAAGAGCTGGCCAGCCAGTTGCGGGTTCAGGAAACCCCTCTGGCCAAGCTCAACGACGTCAATGAAGATCACGGCTTCAGCCGTGGCGACTGGGTGGTGCTGCCCTCCTCCAAGGCTTCGACGGCCAAGCAGCTCGCCTCGCTCGACACCAGCGAGCTGCGGCGCTCGGCTCCTCTCAGCGAGCCACCCCCGCTTGAGTCCACCGGTGTGGTGCGCTTCGGTGACAACCTGGTGAAGCTCGCCCAGCGCTACAGGCTCAGCATCCAGGATCTGCTGCGGCTCAACCCTGGTCTCGAGGCGGCCCGTCTGGTCGAAGGAAGTCAGATCCGCGTCTCCAGGGCGGGTGTGTCCCGTTCGCGCATGGTGCTGGGTCTCAAGCCCGTGGGCAGCGGCGGCCTGAGCTGGCCAGACCTTCCCGGCTTCAACCGTCCCGGTGAGCAACCCACGGAACCCTCCCAGCTCGGCAGTGGTTGGATCTGGCCGGCCCGCGGCGTCTTCAGCTCGGGCTACGGCTGGCGCTGGGGACGGATGCACAAGGGCATCGACATCGCCAGCAATGTAGGAACGCCGATCGTGGCGGCCCAGGGTGGTCAGGTGTCCTACGCCGGTTGGCACGATGGCGGCTACGGCTACCTGGTGGAGATCCAGCACCCTGACGGCAGCAAGTCGCTCTACGGCCACAACAGTCGTGTGCTGGTGCGGGTGGGTCAGCAGGTGTCCCAGGGCGCCAAGATCTCGGAAATGGGCAGCACCGGCCGCAGCACCGGTCCCCATCTCCATTTCGAGATCCATCCCCCTGGACGTGGCGCCGCAAATCCGCTTCAATTCCTCCCCGGCAGAGCTTGATCTCCATCCTTGCCACCTCCCTCTTCCCTTGTCGGGAGAGGGAGGTCGATCGTTTAAAGTCCTTACAACGCGGCTCGGTAGCTCAGCTGGTTAGAGCGTGGGATTCATAACCCCAAGGTCGGGAGTTCAAGTCTCCCCCGAGCCATTTTTGGCGTCTGATTGAAGTCGCCCCAATCACAAGCGAATCCCAGGCCTGCCAAGGTCGGGTATTCGCTCTCTGATGCAGGGCAT